>JALYSL010000174.1 GCA_030854825.1 Pseudomonadota bacterium | reverse complement strand
CGATGCGTTCGGAAAGCGCGTGCGCGGCGTTGTGCGCGATGTTGAGAACGGCCTGGATCAGCTGTTCGCGGTCGCCGCGAAAATCCGGGATCGAGATGTCGTAGTCGCGCTCGACGGTCAGGCCGCGCGGGAATTCGGCCAGGATCAGCGCCCGCACCCGCTCGCAGACCTCGTGAATGTTGACGTCGCCCGAGACGTGCGGTTTGCGGTGCGGCGCCAGAAGGCGATCGACCAGCGCCTGCAGGCGGTCGGCCTCCTTGATGATGACCTGCGTGTATTCGGTCAGCGTCCGCGACTCGATGTCCATCTCGAGCAGCTGGGCGGCGCCGCGAATGCCGCCGAGCGGGTTCTTGATCTCGTGCGCGAGGTTGCGGATCAGCTCCTTGGTGGCATGCGCCTGCTCGAGCGCGCGTTCCTCGCGTTCCTGACGGGTCTGTTGCTCGATCTCGACGAGCTCGAAGACGACATTGGGCGACGCTTCGATCTGATTGACGATGACGCGCACCGGCAGCGTCTCGCCGTGGCTCGCGCCCGGGCGCTTGAGCTGGGCATCGAGACGGCTGGTCGCAAAGGCGTTGCTGCTGACCGCGCCGACGGTGTCGCGCAGCAGCGGCGCATCGACGAACCAATCGAACACCGAGCTGCGCGACATGTTGCGGCGCGAAAGGCCGAGGACGCTCTCGAATGCCGAGTTGCAGAAGATGCAGTGGCCCTCGGGCGTGACGATGGCGACCATCGTCGCCAGCAGGTCGAGCCCGGCATGGCCGGCCGCTTCGTCGGCGCCCGGAGCGCCTGGCTCGGCGGCGCCTGGTGCGGTCACAGCACCGGCTGCGACAGCGCCGGTGGCAGCTTCTGGATCTCGCGCCGGATGGCGGCGATGTCGGCTTCCTTGCGCGAGATGGCGGCGCTCATTTCGCCGACGCGATCAATGTAGCGCTGGTAGTTCTTCTCATCGCCGGTACGCTCCGGCTGGCCGTTGTTGTAGTCTTTCTTCAGCGCGGCCAGGCGATCCTCTTCGCTCCTGAGCTCCTGCTCGAGGATGCGGCGGGCGTCGCTGTCCCGGGCGCGCTGGGCCGAGGGATCGACGCGCGCCGTGCCGCTTCCCGCCATCGCCGGCACTGGACCACGTGGCTTCGTCGTCTGGAACACCGTTATTGGCGCGCTTTCTAGCTTCTTGCAGCCGGCCTTCTCTGCTTCCTTGGCGGAAATCGTGTTCTTGTATTCGTTGCCGGGGCAGCGATACGTCACCGAACCTTCGGAGGCCGAAGCCTGCGCCGAAGCAGCAGAAGCGGCAGCGATCCAGAGTACGGATGAAAGGGCGATGGCCCCGGGCAGCGAAGGAAGCAGTCTCATGTCGTCGTCTCCAGCCCATCAACGCCGGCCGAACGGGCCGCGCCGACAGGCCGGAGCGGATTGTCGCGCAGCTTGCCGCCAGCGCGACTGCACGATCACACGGAGGAGACGGTAAAGTGACGCGCTACAGGCTGTAGTACATGTCGAATTCGACCGGGTGCGTCGTCATCCGAAAGCGCGTCACTTCCTGCATCTTCAGCTCGATGTAGGCGTCGATGTAGCCGTCGGTGAAGACGCCGCCCTTGGTCAGGAACGCGCGGCCCGAGTCGAGATAGTCGAGCGCCTGTTCGAGACTCGAGCAGACGGTCGGGATCTTCGCGTCTTCCTCAGGCGGCAGATGGTAAAGATCCTTGGTCGCCGCTTCGCCCGGGTGGATCTTGTTCTCGACGCCATCGAGCCCGGCCATCAGCAGGGCCGAGAACGCCAGGTACGGATTGGCCTGCGGATCCGGGAAGCGCGCCTCAATGCGGCGGCCTTTCGGGTTCGGCACGTAGGGAATGCGGATCGACGCCGACCGGTTGCGCGAGCTGTAGGCCAGCTTGACCGGCGCCTCGAACCCCGGCACCAGCCGCTTGTAGCTGTTGGTGCCCGGGTTGGTGATGGCGTTGAGCGCACGCGCGTGCTTGATGATGCCGCCGATGTAGAACAGGGCGAATTCCGAGAGTCCGGCATAGCCGTCGCCGGCAAACAGGTTCTTGCCGCCCTTCCAGACCGACTGGTGCACGTGCATGCCCGAACCGTTGTCGCCGACGATCGGCTTGGGCATGAAGGTCGCGGTCTTGCCGTACGAGTGGGCGACGTTCTGGATCACGTACTTCTGCAGCTGCAGCCAGTCGGCGCGCTCGACCAGGGTCGAGAACTTGGTGCCGATCTCCATCTGCGCCTGCGCGACCTCGTGGTGATGCACCTCGACCGGAATGCCGAGCGACTCGAGGATCAGGCACATCTCGGAGCGCATGTCCTGCATCGAGTCGACTGGCGGAGTCGGAAAGTAGCCGCCCTTGACCGACGGCCGGTAGCCGGAGTTGCCGTGCTCGTATTCCTTGGCCGAGTTCCAGGCCGCTTCTTCGGATTCGACCTTGCAGAAGCACCCCGACATGTCGACCTGCCAGCGCACGCTGTCGAAGATGAAGAACTCGGGCTCGGGGCCGAAATAGGCGGCGTCGCCCAGGCCCGACGCCTTCATGTAGGCCTCGGCGCGCTTGGCCAGCGAGCGCGGGTCGCGCTCGTAGGGCTTGCCGTCGCCCGGCTCGAGCACGTCGCAGGTAAGGATGAGCGTGGGCTCTTCGTAGAACGGATCGATGTTGGCGGTGTTCGGGTCGGGCATGAGCAACATGTCCGAGGCCTCGATGCCCTTCCAGCCAGCGATCGACGAGCCGTCGAAGGCGTGGCCAGCGCTGAACTTCTCATCGTCGAAGGCCGAGATTGGCACGGTAACGTGCTGCTCCTTGCCTCGGGTATCGGTGAAGCGGAAGTCGACGAACTTGGCTTCGCTTTCCTTCACCATGTTCATCACGTCGGCGACGGTCTTGGCCATCAAAAACTCTCCAGGAAAGACTAGCGGGGTTGTTGTTTGTCGCCATTCCTGCGGGCCGCAGCCCCAAAAATGCGCATGAAAATTTAGCAGAAAGCATGCCAGTGACGACAGCGGGAGGGCGCCCTTGCAGTGCACGCCGATGCACCGCCACTGCGCACGGCGCGGGCATCATCGCACCAACTCGGGGCCGAGCCGGGCCTCGCGTGCCCGCAAGCCGTCGACGAGGGCAGCGTACGCGGCATCGAGCCGGGCCGATTCGCCCTTGACGCCGAGCTCGATGTGGCGGCCCCACTGCGGGTGATCGACGCTCGGCAGGCTGAACACCTTGATGCCGGAAAACTCGCTTTCGATCGCCTGCATGAGCGGCGTCAGCGCCGCTTCCATGGCACCGAAGACGATTACCGAGCGTTCGCGGGTGCCATGGGCGACGTGCAGATGGGGATAGACCTGGTCGAGCACCCACTCGATCATCGGCCACGCCATCACCGGAAAGCCAGGCACGAAGAAGACGTCGGCCTCGCCTCGCCGCACCGAGAATCCGGCGATCTTGTTGTACGGGTTGGGGATGGCCTGGGCACCCTCGGGAAAGGCAGCCATGTCGAGACGATGCTTGTTGTCGTGGCGGTCGGGGTCGAACGTCGTGCCCTGCTCGCGCGCCGTGTCCCTCATGCGCTCGAGGACGAACTCCTTCGCCTCGGGATGCAGCGCAAGCGGGACGCCGAGTGCCGCCGCCGCGCATTGCCGGGTGTGATCGTCGGGGGTGGCGCCGATGCCGCCACAGGAAAAGACGATGTCGCCGCTGGCAAACGCGTCTCGCAGATCGGCGCTGATCCGTGCCGGCTCGTCGCCGACGTAGCGTGCCCAGGACAACGAAAGCCCGCGCGCCGCGAGCAACTCGATGACCTTGGGCAGGTGCTTGTCGGCGCGCTTTCCCGAGAGGATCTCGTCGCCGATGATGAGGAGGCCGAAATTCATGCGGCAAATCCGTTCTGCATGGCGTCGGGCGATGGCGGCTGTGGCAGCCGAAGCGGCGCGCCCTCGGCGGCACCGAGCGCTGCCGCAGGCGGTGCATTTTCGGCGAGCCGCAGATCACGCAGCGAGGCGAGGAGGAAGTGACCGAACCAGAGCGCCGAAAAGGCGAACACGAGCGTGTACAGCCAGATCGAGACGATGATGAGCAGCGGCGCGAAGACGAGCGCGAAGGCGCTCACCGCCCAGAGCAGGGACGGCGCCGCGCCCAGGTAGCCGCAAACGACGCCCATGCCGAAAAGGGCCCAGCGATTTTCGGCGACGAGGCGACGTCGTTCGTCGCTCGTGGCATGCAGGGCGAGCACATCGAAGGCGAATACGCGATAGGTGAGCCAGCCCCAGATGACCGGCGGCACGACGAGAACAAGAGGCGGTATGAACCAGAGCGGAATGCTGACGACGAGCGCCGCCAGTGCCGCCAGCGTGCAGACGAGCGACCAGAAGAGGCTTTGCCAGAAGCCGGCGCCCCGGCGCCGCTCGAGCTGCGCAAAGCGCCGGGCCGCGATCAGGCGCACCAGCGCCGGGGTCATCAGCCAGGCGACGACGACCAGCGATGCGACCACGAAGACCGGCACGGCCAGGGCGACGATGACGAGCGGCGCGATGACGCTGTGAAAGCCGGTGGCGCCGATCGTGTCGAGCCACGAGAAGAAGATGGCGAGCAGCGTCCAGTCCTCGAGCGTCGCCCGTACCGAGGCGACAGCCGGCTCCCAGAAGAAGTAGCCGAGCAATGCCGCGGCGCCGCCGACGATCGCCAGAGGCGCCAGCGAAAGCGCGATCACTTTCGGGTGCAGGCAGTAGGCCGCAGCGCGCCAGAAGGCATCGATCAGGCGACGGTTCACGACGCTTTTCCGACGGCGCGCGGCGGGCCGCAAAGGAAGGGATTCAAGAGCGAAACCGGCAGGGCAAATCGGCAGTGTAGGCGGCCTCGACTCGATCCCTGGGCACCGCCTCCTCGGAACTGGTGGAGCCGAACTGTCATCACACGTGCCAATTCGTAACGGTTTTCGCCGCGACGCGGCATCCGCCGGCCCAAGCAGTGCTCCGGCCACGGAAGGGCCTGCCTAGAATTTCGCGATGCTCCTGCACACGCCGACCCTGCTCATCGCCGTCGCGGCTGCCCTGGCCCTTTCGAGCGCCGCAGCGGCGACGATCGGGGTGCGCCAGCGCCTGCGCCGTGGCGTCTGGTGGTGGATCGCCGCCAACTCCGCGCTGGCTGCCGCGCTGGTACTCCATTCCCTCGGCGACCGCGAGTTCCTGTTCGGTCCGCTCGCAGCCGTGTTCGCGTTGCAATGGCCGATCGTCACCCTGGCGGGATTGCGCCGGTTCTTTTCGCGCGGCGGCAGTGCCCTGCCGCCGTGGGCCGACTGGCTTGCCCTCGGGCTCGGCTGCGTCGCCGCGATCGCCACGCCGATCATGCCGTTGGACTGGGGCGGCGCCGACCGCGCCCTCGCCGTCGCCATGCTGGCGATGACCGTCTATACGGCTCTCGCCGTCGCCCGGCTCGAAGACTTCGCGACGACGCCGGTGCTGAAAAGCCTGCTCGTCGGCCTGATGTGCGGCGCGGCGCTGCAAGCGATCTGGCTGGCGCTCGCCGGCTTCGTTTTCGGCCCCGGTCTCGCCGCGGCCGATATTGCCCTGGCTGCCCTGCTCGCCCCGGCGGCGACGGCATTGCTGATGCCGCAGCTCTCGCTCGTCATGAACCACGAGCGCAACGTCGCCCAGCTGCGCGCCTCGCACCGCAAGCTCCGTCACATGGTCGAGGTCGACCCGCTGACCAAGCTGCCGAACCGCCGGCACTTCCACGACCTTGCCGCCAAGGCGATCGAGCCGGCGCCCGATCTCGCCACCATGCTCGTCTTCGACGTCGATCGTCTGAAGAACATCAACGAGGTGCTCGGCCACTCGGTCGGCGACGAAGCCCTGCGCCAGATCGGCA
>JALYSL010000172.1 GCA_030854825.1 Pseudomonadota bacterium | reverse complement strand
GTATAGGCGTAGGCGTTGTCGGAGAGCCGCGTGAACGTGACCTTCTTTTCGGCGAGGTCGGCCTGCGAGGCGAATGCTTTGCTCATGATGACGGTGCGCGCGGGCGCGTGAAGGCGGAATCGTCGATTCTGAGCGATGCGCGCAAATTCTTCAGCGGTGATGACCCCGAGCGTCAGGCGGGCAGGCGCTCGAGGAACGTCGCGCCGATGTCCCGACCGCTCCTTGCCATACGCGGCTCGTACGCAATGCCGCCGGAACCGGCGACGCGGCCTGCAGGCGAGCCGCCTTCCGGTTGACGAGATGGCGAATATTGGCCAGTGACAGCAGATGCGCCTGGATCAGCATCAGCAGGCCATTGCGCCAGAGTTCGAGCACCGTCGACTCTGGCAAGGCGCGCAACTTCTCTTCGTCGACGGCATGAAAGCCGTCGACCGAGAGTTTTGGCCCGCCTGGCAAGGTCGCGTCGGCCTTCATCTCCTTCAGCAGGCCGAGCATGACGAGGCGCTCGCAGAAAGCCTGCGTCCGTTCGCTCTCGAGCTGAAAGCGATCGAGGAAATCGATCGCCCGGCGCAGCGCCGGGGCCGGCGCATCGTCGCCTTCGAACAGCGGCTCCGTAGCCTGCTCCGAGAAGCCGCTCCAGGCCTCGTCGACGAGAACGTTGCTACGCCCGGTGCCCGGCAGGCTCGCCGTCGAAAAGGGATAGCGGCGGATATACGCCGGGATGTAGCGCGCCGCCCATTGGCCGCCTTCGACGTGCAGGTTCTCGCCGTGCGTCAGGCCGAGCAGCGCTACCGGCGACATCATCGGCCGACCGGCGGCGTCGTGCCGACCGGTCTCCACGAAGACCACCGCGAACTCGAGCGCCGCTTGCGAAAACTCGGTCGCGGTGACGAAGACCGCGTGCAGGGCCTTGGCGATCGAGAAATCGGTCAGCGGCGAGATCCTGTGGCCACGATGCACTGCCGGATCGAGGGCGACCGAGCGCTGATAGAGCGACGGCGCCACGCCGTTCAAGTGTTGACCTTCGTCGCATCGACGGCAAGGGCGCTGGCGAGCACCTTGTCGACGCGCTTGCCGTCGAGATCGACGACCTCGAAGCGCCAGCCGTCCCACTCGACGTGGTCGGTGGTGCGAGGCAAGCGGCCGAGCAACAGCATGATCATGCCGGCCAGCGTGTTGTAGCGGCCGCGGTCTTCCTCCGGCAGCTCTTTCAGGGCGAGTCGATCCTTCAGCTCGGGCGTCGGAATGAGGCCATCGAACAGCCAGCTCCCGTCTTCACGCTGCACCGCCCAGGCATCGGCATCGGCTTCACTGCGGAATTCTCCGGTGATCGCCTCCAGCACGTCACGCACGGTGATCATCCCTTGCACCTCGCCGTATTCGTCGACGACGAAAACGATCTGCGCGCTGGAGACACGAAAGTGCTCGAGCAGTTCCATGCCCGAGAGCGTCTCGGGCACGAACACCGGGGACTGCAGCGCCTCTTCGAGCGCGAAAGGCTTGCCCTGGATCGATTGCTGAAGCAGCGCCTGCGCGCTGATGACGCCGAGCACCTCGTCGAGGCCGCCGCGGCAGACGGGGTAGCGCGAATGCTCGTCGTCGGCGATCACGCGCAGCACATCCTGGGCATTGGCCGTCGCTTCGAGCCAGACGATCTCGGCGCGCGGAATCATCATCGAGCCGACCTGGCGGTCGTCGAGGCGAAAGACATTGCGCACCATCTGGTGCTCCTGCGCCTCGATCACGCCGGCGTCGAGCCCTTCCTCAAGGCTGGCGTTGATTTCCTCTTCGGTGACGCTGCGGTCGGGCGCGTAGCGAACGCCGAGCAACTTCAGCGTCCCCTCGGTGCACCACGACAGCAGCTTGACGAAGGGCCGAACGATCAGCGAAAGCCACTCCATCGGCCGCGACGCGAACCGGGCGATCGTTTCCGGATACATGAGGCCCAGGCGCTTCGGCACCAATTCGCCGAAGACGATGCTGAGGAAGGTGATGGTCACGACGACCATGGCCGTCGCCGAGATCTCCGAGGCGCGGTCGACGATGCCAAAGGTGGCGTGCAGCCAGCGCGCGAAAGGCGCCGAGAAGGCGGCGTCGCCGACGATGCCGTTCAAGACGCTGATCGACGTGATGCCGATCTGCACGACCGAGAGGAATTTGGTCGGGTCGTCGTGCAGCGCCATCGCGTGCGTCGCCCCCGAATCGCCCGCCTCGACCATGACCTGCAGCCGCGCCTTGCGGCTGGCGGTGAGCGCCATCTCCGACATGGCGAACAGCGAATTCAGGAAGATCAGGAAGAGCAGCAGGGCAACGTCCATGCTCAGACCCTATCCGCCAATGAGACGACCCTGCGCCGGGGTCGAATGGGCCGTCGGCGTAGGATTGAGTCGCGCTGTGGTGCGGTGCACCACAAGCGTCTCGCGACATCCGCCTGCGGCCCATTCGACCCGGGTTCGAAGGGTTGCGACGACGAAGCGCGTCTGCGGCGTTGCAGCCCTTGCCCGGGGCCTCGCCCCGGGCTGCGG
>JALYSL010000128.1 GCA_030854825.1 Pseudomonadota bacterium | reverse complement strand
CGTTTCGGCCAGGCCGAGCTGGCCGCTGCGAATCCAGGCTTGCGTTTTCTGCGCCCGGTAGTCGCGAGAAGCGGTGAGCGCGGCGGCGACGATCAGAAAGAGCAGCACGGCGGAGCCGCCGCCGCTGATCAGGGCGCTCTTCTGCACGGCGTCCTGCCATTCGATCTGCCGCGCCGCGAGGATCCCTTGCTCGCTGCGCACAGCGTCGTCGACGGCAATTCGAATGCGGTCCATCGCCGCCTTGCCGCGGGCGTTGCTGACGATGGCGAGGGCGGCGTCCTTTTTGCCGGCGCGGCCCAGCGCCACCGTTTCTGCCAGCTCGCTCATCTTTTCCGCCGCGAGCGAGGCGAGCTCGTCGACGCGGCGCAGCTGCCCCGGGCTGCCGAACGCGACGTCGCGCAAGCTCTTCAGTGCTGGTGCCAGATCCGCCCGGGCGACGTTATAGGGCTCGAGATAAGCCTCCGATCCGGTCAGGAGGAAGCCGCGCTGCCCCGTTTCGGCGTCCTTGATCGTCGAGAGGACGCCTTGCGTCCGGGTGATCACCTCGAGCGAAGCAGAGACGCGGTCGGCCGCGACCGATCGCTCCGCTAGCGAACGCCACGAGCCATAGGCCACCAGCACGACGCAAAGGAAGGCCAGCGCAAAGCCGATGAAGGTACCTATCGGCAGGGCCAGCAGACCGTCGGCGCGGCGCGTCGGTCGAGAAGAAGAACCAGTCATGGAGATGGAGGACGGATGCGAAGTGCGTGACGATGTTACGGTGAACGTCCGGCGGCGAGGCGACGAACCGCGGCACGAGACCGCCGCTGCCGAGCGGCAGGAGATGAAACCGGACCCGCATCTGATTGGCGTAGCACCGAACGAGCGAGTCTTCGGTGCCGTAGCTCGCTGCTCGAAGCGATAGACGGTACGCCGTCGAGGCCGCCGATCGAGCTCGTTATAGTTCGCCATGCATTTCCGTTGCCTTTGCAGATGGCCATGAAGGCAGCACGCTCGGTCATCGCCTGCGTGCTGCCGCCGACCGATCGGCCGGCGCTTGCCAGGTGCGGCTTCGGCAAGCTGTAGGCCAGCGTCGTGGAGGCAGCGTGGATTGCTCTCGCGCTGTCGCTGAAGGTTGCCCTTTGTGCCACCGGCCTCGACCTGATCCTCGGCGTCGCCGCGGGCTACGCGCTGGCACGCTGGCGCTTTCCGGGCCGCGAGCTCGTCGACTCCATCCTGCTTTTGCCGCTGGTGATGCCGCCGACCGTGCTCGGCTACTACCTGCTCGTCGTGATCGGTCGGCGCGGTTGGCTCGGCGGTTGGCTCGAGCACGAGTTCGGGATCAATCTCATCTTCACCTGGCAGGGCGCTGTGCTCGCGGCCACCGTGGTTGCGTTTCCGTTCGTCTGCAAGTCGGCACGCGCTGCGTTCGAGAACGTCGATGCGCAGTTCGAGGAAGCGGCCAAGGTGCTCGGCCTGTCGGCGCCGGCGATCTTTTTTCGCATCACGCTGCCGCTCGCCTGGCGCAGCATCCTTGCCGGCGTGCTGCTTGCCTTCGCGCGGGCGTTCGGCGAGTTCGGCGCGACCTTGATGGTGGCCGGCAGCATCCCCGGCAAGACGCAGACGCTCTCGATCGCCGTCTATGAAGCGGTGCAGGCCGGCCAGGATGGTCTGGCCAACGTGCTGGTGCTGCTGACCTCGGTCACCTGCGTCGCCGTCCTGCTGGTCGCCGGGCGGCTGGCGCCGGCGCGCGTTCCGGGCCGCTCGTGAGGCCTCGACCATGAAGTGGGATGTCGCGATCCGAAAGAAGATGGGCCAGGGCGCGCGCGGCTTCGACCTCGACCTCGCGTTCAGGAGCGACGCCCAGCGGCTGGTCCTGTTCGGCCCCTCGGGTGCCGGCAAGACGTTGAGCCTGAAGGCGATCGCCGGACTGCTGCGCCCCGACGAGGGCCGCATCGCCTTCGACGGCGAGTCGCTGTTCGATTCAGCCGCGGCCATCGACATCGCCGCGCGCGATCGCCGCCTCGGCTATGTATTCCAGGAATACGCCTTGTTCCCGC
>JALYSL010000125.1 GCA_030854825.1 Pseudomonadota bacterium | reverse complement strand
ACCAGGACATCTTCGCCTTCATCGTCCTCATCATCGTGCTGACGCTGCGGCCGCAGGGCCTGCTCGGCGAGCGCGTCGCCGATCGGGCGTGACGTGATCATTTCGATGAAGTCCCGGCAAGACCGACTCATCGTTGTGGTCGTCGCCGCAGTGGCGTTGCTGCTCCTGCCCTTCGCGCTCCAGTTCGCCGGCAACGCCTGGGTGCGGATCGTCGACATCGCCCTGCTCTACGTGCTGCTGGCGCTCGGCCTGAACATCGTGGTCGGCTATGCCGGGCTGCTCGATCTCGGCTATGTCGCGTTCTACGCGGTCGGCGCCTACATGATGGGCCTGCTCGCCTCGCCGCAGCTGACGGACAGCTTTCCGTCGATCGCCGCGATGTTTCCGCACGGCCTGCATACGCCGTGGTGGGTCGTCATTCCACTCGGCGCGTTGCTCGCGGCCGGCGCCGGCGTGCTGCTCGGCGCGCCGACGCTGAAACTGCGCGGCGACTATCTCGCCATCGTCACGCTCGGTTTCGGCGAGATCGTCCGCGTCTTCGTGAACAACCTCGACGCTCCGGTCAACATCACGAACGGTCCGAAGGGCATCGCCTCGATCGACGAGATCACGATCTTTGGCGAGAGCCTGGGCAAGACGCACGAGATTTTCGGCTTTGCCATGCCGAAGGTGACCAACTACTACTTCCTGTTCCTGCTGCTCGTCCTCTTTGCGGTACTGATCTGCTCCCGGCTCGAGCGCAGTCGGATCGGCCGCGCCTGGATGGCTATCCGTGAAGACGAGATCGCCGCCAAGGCGATGGGCATCAACACCCGCAACCTCAAGCTGCTGGCGTTCGGCATGGGTGCCACCTTCGGCGGCGTTTCGGGCGTCATGTTCGCGACCTTCCAGGGCTTCATCTCGCCGGAGTCGTTCAGCCTGCAGGAGTCGATCATGATCGTGGCGATGGTCGTTCTCGGCGGCATCGGCCATCTGCCCGGCGTGATCGTCGGCGCCCTGCTGCTCTCGGCCTTGCCCGAGGTCCTGCGCTACGTCGCCGGGCCTTTGCAGTCAATGACCGACGGCCGGCTCGACGCCTCGATCCTGCGCCAGCTGCTCGTCGCCCTGGCGATGATCGGCATCATGCTGGCGCGACCGCACGGCCTGTGGCCTTCGCCAGAGCACGGCAAGGTGGCGCCGGGCGGGCCGATGCCGAAAACGCCGGACGATCCGGCGGTGCCGCAGCCGGTCGGCCCCGACGTGGGCGAAGTCACCAATCAGGACTACTCGAGCGGAACGCGACATGCCTGAGCGCCAGAACGTCCTGCACGTCGCCGGCGTATCGAAGCGCTTCGGCGGCCTGCAAGCGCTTTCCGATGTCGGCATCACCATCCAGGAAGGTCAGGTCTACGGCCTGATCGGCCCGAACGGCGCCGGCAAGACGACGTTCTTCAACGTCCTCACGGGCCTCTATACGCCCGACTCCGGCACCTTCGAGCTGGGCGGCCAACCGTACAAGCCGAGCGCGGTGCACGAGGTTGCCAAGGCAGGCATCGCGCGCACGTTCCAGAACATCCGTCTTTTCGCCGAGATGACGGCGCTCGAGAACGTGATGGTCGGGCGACACGTGCGAACGCACTCGGGCCTGATCGGCGCCGTCTTTCGCACGCCGGGCTTCAGGGCCGAAGAGACCGCAATCGCCAATCGGGCGCAGGAGCTGCTCGACTACGTCGGCATCGGCGGCTTCGCCGAGTACAAAGCACGCACCCTGAGCTATGGCGACCAGCGTCGCCTGGAAGTGGCGCGAGCCCTGGCCACCGACCCGAAGCTGATCGCCCTCGACGAGCCGGCCGCCGGCTTGAACGCCACCGAGAAAGTGACACTGCGCGAGCTGATCGACCGCATCCGCAACGACGGCCGCACGATTCTTCTCATCGAGCACGACGTCAAGCTCGTGATGGGCCTGTGCGATCGCGTCACGGTGCTCGACTACGGCAAGCAGATCGCCGAGGGCACGCCGGCCGAGGTGCAGAGGAATGCCAAGGTGATCGAGGCCTATCTCGGTGCCGACCACGCGGTGCATTGAGACGCCGCCGGCATGAACGACACCGTGATGACGAACGCCGCGACGGCTGTTGACCGGGTTGCCGTAAAGGCGCTGCTTCGGGTGACGGGATTGCGTGTCGCCTACGGCGGCATCCAGGCGGTGAAGGGCGTGTCGTTCGAGGTCATGGACGGTGAGCTGGTCAGCCTGATCGGCGCCAACGGCGCGGGCAAGACGACGACGCTGAAGGCCGTCACCGGCACGCTGCCGTCGACTGGCGGGGAGATCGAGTTCATGGGTCGCAGCATTCGCGGCCAGGGGCCGTGGGATCTGGTCAAGCAAGGTCTGGTGATGGTGCCGGAAGGGCGTGGCGTCTTTGCGCGCATGACGATCACCGAGAACCTGCAGATGGGCGCTTTCGTGCGCAACGACAAGAAGGAGATCGAGGCCGACATTGATCGCGTCTTCGGCATCTTTCCGCGCCTCAAGGAAAGGCGCAACCAGCTCGCCGGCACGATGAGCGGCGGCGAGCAGCAGATGCTGGCGATGGGCCGGGCGCTGATGGCGCGACCCAAGGTGCTGCTGATGGACGAGCCGTCGATGGGCCTGTCGCCGTTGCTGGTCGACAAGATCTTCGAGGTCGTGAGCGAGATCCATGGCCAGGGCACGACGATCCTGCTGGTCGAGCAGAACGCCAGCCGGGCCCTGAAGCTCGCCTCGCGCGGCTACGTCATGGACTCCGGCGAAGTGACGATGCATGGCGTCGCCAGCGACTTGCTCGCCGATCCCAGGGTCCGCGCCGCCTACCTGGGCGAGTAGCAGGCGCCGGCACCGGTGCTCTGTCGCCGGCAAGGGCCGGTCACCCCGACGATAGAATCCCGGCCTCGTTCGAGTGGAATGCGAGGCGGTCGCTGTGGTTGGCGGCTCCACGCTCGAAGTGCATTTTTCCGAGCCCGATCGAGATCGTGACAACCCCTCCCGCCAACGTCGCCCCGCCGTCTTCGCGCTTCGACTGCGACGTGTTCATCATCGGCGGCGGCCCGGCCGGCGCCACGATCGCGGCGCTGCTCGCACAGCAAGGCCGCGACGTTGTCGTCGCCGAGAAAGGTCACCATCCGCGCTTTCACATCGGCGAATCGCTTCTGCCGGCGAACGCCGCGCTATTCGACGCGCTCGGCGTCCGGGCCGAGGTCGAACGCATCGGCATGACCAAGTTCGGCGTCGAGTTCATCTCGCCGGAGCACGAGCATCGGGCCACCATCGAGTTCGTCGACGCCTGGAGCAAGGACATGCCCTATGCCTGGCAGGTGCGACGTTCGGAGCTCGACGAGCTGCTGTTCCGCAACGCCGCGGCCAAGGGCGCAAAGGCGATCGAAGGCTGTCGTGTGCGCGAGGTTCGGTTCGACGCCGACGGCGTCGGCATCGATGCCGATCTCGACGACGGCGGGAAGCGAACCTGGCGCGCCCGCTACGTCGTCGACGCGTCGGGCCGGGACACGCTGCTCGCCAATCAGTTTCGCTGCAAGCAGAAGAATCGCAAGCACAACAGCTCGGCGCTGTTCGGTCATTTCGAAGGCGCGACGCGGTTGCCCGGCAAGGCCGAGGGCAACATCACGATCTTCTGGTTCGAGCACGGCTGGTTCTGGTTCATTCCGCTGACCGACGGCACGACGAGCGTGGGTGCAGTCTGCTGGCCGTACTACCTCAAGACGCGAACGAAGCCGCTGCCGGAATTCTTTCGCGACACGATCGCCGCCTGCCCGGCGCTGGCGGCTCGTCTGGAAGGCGCACGGCTCGTCTCCGAGGTGCAGGCGACGGGCAACTACTCCTACGGCAGCAACATCTCGAGCGGCGAGCGTTACATCATGCTCGGCGATGCCTACGCCTTCATCGACCCGGTGTTCTCTTCGGGCGTATTGCTGGCCATGAAAAGCGCTTTCGCCGGCGCAGAGG
>JALYSL010000119.1 GCA_030854825.1 Pseudomonadota bacterium | reverse complement strand
CCGGCATGGGCGAGCCACTCCAGGACTGCCAGGCTGACGAACTCCGGCCCGTTGTCCGAGCGCAGGAAGAGCGGAGCTCCGTGCTGGCTGACGGGCGCGTGAGCACCTCGATCAGCCGTTTGGAGCGGACGGAGCCCGCCACGTCGCGTCCGTGTCGCGCTGGCTTACGATCGTCGGCAATCCCGTCCCTTGATCTCATCAGGAATTTAAAGCATGTTTCGTCGAACCGTCCTTTGCGTCCTCGTCGCCTCGTTCGGCTGTGCCACGGCCGAGCTGGCCTCCGCCCAGGAAGTGACCTTGCGCGCCATCAGCGCGTTCCAGGAGGGCACGGCGTTCGCGAAACCGTTCGAAGCGTTCATCAAGAAAGTCAACGACGAAGGCAAGGGCCTCGTCCACATCAACTATATCGGCGGCCCGAAGGCGATGCCGCCATTCGAGGTGGGCAACGCGGTGAAGAACGGCGTCGTCGACATCGCCAACGTGACGGGTGCGTTCTACACCAACCTCATGCCAGCGGCCGATGCGCTCAAGCTCGCCGAACGCACGATCCAGGAGCAGCGCAAGAATGGCGCCTGGGAATACATCAACAAGCTGCACAACGAGAAGCTCAACGCGTATTACCTCGCGCGCACCGGCGACGGCGTGCCGTTCCATCTCTACATCAACAAGCCGATCGACAAGCCCGACCTGCACGGCATGACGATCCGGGTGACGCCGGTCTATCGCGCCTTCTTCACTGCCCTCGGCGCCAATCTCGTGCAGACGGCGCCGGGCGAGGTCTACACGGCTCTCGAACGTGGCGTTATCGACGGCTACGGCTGGCCGATCCAGGGCATTTTCGACCTCGGCTGGCAGGAGAAGACGAAGTACCGCGTCGATCCGGGTTTCTATGTCGTCGATGTCAATTTCCTCGTCAACCTCGACACCTGGAAGACCAAGCTCAACGACCATCAGCGGGCGCTGCTGCAGCGCATCGCCATCGAGATCGAGGCGACCAACGCCGACAACGCTGCCATCAACGCGGCCGATATGAAACGCCAGGCCGCTGCTGGCATCAAGACCATCACATTCGAGGGCAAGGATCGCGAGACCTGGCTGAACACGGCACGCGAGTCGGGCTGGGCCTATATCAAGCAGGTGGCGCCACAGCAGGCCGACGAACTGCGCCGATTGCTCGCTCGCTGAGACGAACGCGGTGGCGCAAATGCGAAACGCCGCGCCGATGGCGTGGATGAACGGCGCCTACGGTCGCTTTCTCGACGCGCTCGGCGTCGCCGCCGGCGCCGTCTTTGCTGCGGTGGCGTTGGCGACGACGTTCGACGTGCTGCGCCGCGACGTTTCCGGATCGACCGTGAAAGGCCTCGGCGATCTGGTCGAATACGCACTCTTCGTCACCACCTTCCTCGCCGCGCCGTGGTTGCTGCGACAGGGCGGGCACGTCCAGGTCGATTTCCTCGTCACCGAGTTGCCGCAAAGGGCAGCGCGGCTGGCTCGTCGCGTCGGCGATACGGTCGGCCTCGCCGTTTGCGTTGTGCTGTTCGTATCGGCCGTGCGCGTCACGTGGCGATCGTGGGCGAGCGGCAGCATCGTCCTGAAGACGGTGGTCTTTCCGGAGTGGTGGCTCTACGCCGTCATCGTCGTCTCGATGCTGCTGCTGGCGCTCGAGTTCGTGCGCCGGCTCATCGTCGGCCAGGGCGCCGCGCCGGCGCCTGCCGACCTGTAGCGCCCCAAGCCTCGTCCATGAGCTGGTACGCCGCGCTGCTCGCCATGCTGGGCCCGCTCTGTGGCCTGCTGCTGCTCGGCTTGCCGGTTGCATTCGCCTTCCTGTTGGTCGATATCGTCGGCGCGCTCATCTTCCTGGGGGGTGATGCCGGCCTGCTGCAGCTGGTTCGCAACGCGGTCACCGCGCTCACCAACTATTCGCTCGCGCCGATCCCGCTCTTCATCCTGATGGGCGAGCTGTTGCTGCACAGCGGCGTCGCGTTCCGGGCGATCAACGCGATCGAGAAGTTGATCGCCAAGGTACCGGGCCGACTGCCGATCGTCAGCGTCGTCGGCGGCACCATCTTCGCCGCGCTATCGGGCTCGTCGCTTGCGAACACCGCGATGCTCGGCAGCGCCCTCCTGCCCGACATGCTCAAGCGGGGCTACGAGCCGCGCATCGCCATGGGGCCGATCATGGCGACGGGCGGCATCGCCATGCTGATTCCGCCTTCGGCACTGGCAGTGCTGCTCGGCAGCCTCTCCGGCGTCTCCATCTCGAAGCTGCTCATCGCGGGCATCGTCCCAGCGTTGCTGATGGCCGTGCTCTTCATCGGATACATCGTCGGCGTCTGTGTCATCGATCCGAGCCGGGCGCCGCGCGACGAAGGTTCGACGGAACGCGGCTGGGCGCGTTGGCGGCCGTTCGTCGTCGATGTGCTGCCGCTGTCGCTTGTCTTCGTTGCAGTGATCGGCAGCCTCGTTGGCGGCATCGCCACGCCGACCGAATCCGCAGCTCTCGGCTGCGTTGCCTCGGCGATCGCCGCGCTCGGCTATCGATCGCTAGATTGGCGCAAGCTGGTGATCTCGTTTCGCGAGACGGCACGTGTCAGCGTCATGACGCTTTTCATCATTGCCGCGTCGGTAACCTTCGCGCAGATCCTCGCGTTTTCGGGTGCGACCGATGGCCTCGTGTCGGTCGTCCGGCAGGCGGGCCTTCCCGCTTTCGGCTTGGCCCTCGGCATGGTGGCGATCCTGCTTTTCCTGGGCTGCTTCGTCGACCAGGTGAGCATGCTGATGATAACCATCCCGCTTTTCATTCCGATGGCGCAATCGGCCGGCATCGACCTGCTCTGGCTCGGCGTGCTGTACTTGCTGACCATGGAGATCAGCTTCCTGACGCCCCCGTTCGGGTTGCTCCTTTTCGTGATGAAAGGTGTCGCGCCCCCGGAGATCACGCTCGCTCAGGTGTACCGGGCGGCGCTACCGTTCCTCGGGCTTGAACTGCTCGTTCTGGCCTTGTTGCTGGTGTGGCCTGCGATCGGAACCTGGCTGCCGGGAGTATTGGTCAGGTAGTCAGGGGCGCGCCGCCGTGCGGAATCCGGATATAA
>JALYSL010000117.1 GCA_030854825.1 Pseudomonadota bacterium | reverse complement strand
TTCGAGGAGCCGGTCGATCTGCATCCGGTCGCCGGCAGCAACGATGCCCGGCTGCTCCTCTCGCTCAACGGCGCCGCCGTGCTGCTGCTCGGCATCCTGCCGGGCGGGCTGATGACGATGTGCGCGCAGGCCATCGTGCAGATGTTCGCCACCTGAGCGCACCCGCCGGCGCCGCACGACTCGCATGCGATTGCAAGACCTCGGCACCGATACGGGCCATCTGCGCGAGACGGAGGTCGAGGCACATCAGGCCTGGCACGGCAGCTTCCTCGACGTCCGGCGCGACCGCGTCCGCCTGCCCGACGGCAGCAGCACGCACCGCGAGTACATCGTCCATCCGGGCGCGGTGATGATCGTGGCCATCCTCGACGATCACCGGCTCGTCTGCGAGCGGCAGTGGCGCTACCCGATGGGGCGGCCGATGCTCGAATTCCCGGCGGGCAAGCTCGAGGCCGGTGAAGCGGCGCTCACCTGTGCGGTGCGCGAGCTCGAGGAAGAGACCGGGTACCGGGCGGCGCAATGGGCGCGCGCCGGCGTCCTGCACAACGCCATCGCCTACTCGACCGAGGGCATCGGGATCTGGTTCGCCCGCGGCTTGACCCGGGGTGACCGGCGTCTCGACGCCGGCGAATTCCTCGACGTTTTCGAGGCCGATGCCGCCGAGCTCGACGCGGCGGCGCAACGCGGCGAGCTGACCGACGCGAAGAGCCTGATCGGCCTGCTCTGGTTGCAGAACTGGCGCGCCGGCCGCTGGCCGCTGCAATGGCAAGCCGCCCCGAGCGGCGCCGTGCCCGGATAATGGGGCGATGAAGGTCCTGAACCTACGCTGCGTCGACGAACACGGCTTCGAAGGCTGGTTCGCTTCGGAAGATGATTTCGTCGCGCAATCGGCGCGCGGCGCGGTGGCTTGCCCGCTTTGCGGCAGCAAGAGCATCGACCGCTTGCCCAGTGCGCCGCGCATCCAGATGTCGCGCCAGGGCACGCCAGCGCCGGAGCCGTCTTCGTCGAGCATGCCGGTGACCTTGCAGTCGCAGTGGCTGCGCGCCGTTCGCCACGTCATGGCGAGCACCGAAGATGTCGGCGAACGCTTTGCCGAAGAAGCCCGCCGCATCCACTACGGCGAGGTCGAGGAACGCGGCATTCGTGGCCGCGCCTCTCGCGAAGACGCGCAAGCGCTGCGCGACGAAGGCATTGACGTGATGGCGCTGCTGGTTCCCGACGCGCTCAAGGGACCGGTGCAGTAGCCGTTCAGGATCGGCCCGAGGCGCAGGCCTGGAGCATCAGGTAGCGGGAATCGGCAAGGGCGCTCACCAGCGCCTCGCCTGGCCGGTCGAACTCGAAAGCCTCGCCGCTGGCGAGCAGGATGTCGCGCTGATCGCCGTTCTGGGTGATCCAGAGCGAGCCGCTCAGGCACTCGAGACGCTTGCCGAGGGGCGCGTGGACGTGGCGGATCCGGCCCTTCACGAGAGCGCGGGCGCCGAGGATCAGATCGTTGTTCATCGTCGACTCCTGTAGCATGTAGCCCATGCATGTGGCGCGGCCCCTGATAGTCGTTCCGTTCGGAGACCACAGCAGGGAGTCTGGTCCGAAGAGGCGAACCTCGCAAACGATATTCAGGAATGCATCGAATGCGTACGGCGCATGCGGTCGGAACTCTGCATGAGCCGCCGCGCCTTCGAGCTGCCGCCGCTCGAGTTGCTGGTTGCCTTCGAGGCTGCGGCACGGCACCTCAGCTTCACCCGTGCCGGCGACGAGATCGCCCTGACGCAATCGGCGGTGAGTCGGCAGATCCAGTCGCTCGAAGGCAGCCTCGGCGTCGCCCTGTTCCGCCGTCTGCATCGCTCGCTCGCCCTCACCGAAGACGGTCGTGCCTTCTTCCAGGCGACTTCGTCGGCACTCGCCGACCTGGATCGCGCCACCCGCGCGATGAGACGCGTCGGCGACGTCAAGACCGTCATCGTCACGACGACGCCCGGGTTCGCCGGGCTGTGGCTGATCCCGCGGCTTTCCACGTTCGTGGCCGCCCATTCGGGCGTCGACGTGCGGATCTCGGCCGGCAACGCCTTGACCAATCTCGAACGCGACGGCGTCGACGTGGCAGTGCGCTACCAGGCGATCGACGATTCGTCGCGCGTCGGTCGGCTGTTCGGTGAGACGGTGTACCCGGTGTGCAGCCCGAAGCTGCGTCGTGACACGAAGACCCGGCTCGAGGTGCCGGCCGACCTGGTTCGGCAGACGTTGCTGCGCATGGAGCCCGATGGCAGCAACCAGCTGCAGGACTGGGGCCTCTGGCTGCACGCCATGAAGCTGGCCGACCTGCGCCCGGCCGGCGTCATGCACTTCTCGTCGTACGACCAGCTCATCCAGGCCGCCGTCGCCGGGCAGGGCGTCGCGCTCGGCCGCATGCCGCTGATCGACCAGCTCGTGAAGACGAAAAAGCTTGTCGCGCCGTTCGCCGGCGAGGTGGTGTCTCCGCGTGGCTACTGCGTCATCGTCGCCGCACAGGCGGCCCGCAAGCCCGAGGTGATGGCCTTCACGGCCTGGCTGATGGCCTCCGTCGGTGCCGGGCCGCTTTCGAGCCGACTGGGCGCCCGCTCGGCGAGCGGCGATCTCAGTGAACGTCGGGGTTGACCTGCAGCACGCGGCCCGGGTTCAGCACACCCGAAGGGTCGAGTGCGCCCTTGATCGAGCGCATCAGCGCGAGCGCGACCGGTGACTTGCGGGCGACCAGCTCGTCGCGCTTGAGGCTGCCGACGCCGTGCTCCGCCGAGATCGAGCCGCCGCGCACGCTGACCGCGTCGTAGACGATGGCGTTGACCTGATGCTCGTGTCGGTGCAGGAAGTCGGCGGCGGCAATGCCGGTCGGACACTGCACGTTGTAGTGCAGGTTGCCGTCGCCGAGGTGGCCGAAATCGATGAGGCGAACGCCGGGGAAAGTGCGCTCCAGGGCAGCGTCGGTGGCGGCGACGAAGTCGCACACCGCAGAAGCGGGCAGCGAGATGTCGTGCTTGACGTTCGGCCCTTCGAGCGCCTGGGCCAGGGGAATCGACTCGCGCAGATGCCACATCGCGTTGGCCTGCTCCATGCTCGTGGCGACCGCGGTGTCTTCGAGCAGGCCGAGCTCGAGGCCGCGGCCGAGCAAGCTTTCGAGCGCCGACGCGCCATGCGCGTCGCTTTCGAAATCGGAGTGCTCGACAAGCACCGTCCACGGCGCCGGCACGAGCGGCTGGCGCAGTGCGGCGAAATGCTTGCGCACCAGGCCGAGCGATGCGCCGTTCATGATTTCGAAGCCGGTCAGGCCCGGCCCGAGCGTCGTGTGTGCAAGCGCGAGCAGCGCGACCGCGGCGTCGAGAGTGGACAGGCTCGCCATCGCCGTCAGCACCGCCGCCGGTCGCGGGTGCAACTTCAGCGTCGCCGCGGTGATGATTCCGAGGGTGCCTTCGCTGCCGATCATGAGGTCGCGCAAGTCGTAGCCCGTGTTGTCCTTGCGCAGCGCCGACAAGCCGTCCCAGATGTCGCCCGCGGCCGTCACCACCTCGAGACCGAGACAGAGCTCGCGCGCATTGCCGTAGCGCAGCACCTGTGTGCCACCGGCGTTGGTGGCGAGGTTGCCGCCGATCGTGCAGCTGCCTTCGGCAGCGAGGCTCAACGCGAACAGCAGGCCTTCGCGCGCCGCGGCTTCCTGCACGCGCTGCAATACGCAGCCGGCTTCGACCGTCATGGCCAGATTGGCGGTGTCGATGTTGCGCACCCGGTCGAGCCGGCCGAGGCTGAGGACGATCTGGGTGCCGCTCGCGTCGGGCACGGAGCCGCCGACGAGACCGGTGTTGCCGCCTTGCGCGACGATGCTCGTGCCGTGCCCGGCACACAGGCGCACCACCTTGGCGACTTCTTCGGTCGACGCCGGCCTGACGACGGCCAGTGCCTTGCCGGCGAAACGCTTGCGCCAGTCGACCTCGTAGGTGGCCAGGTCACCGTCGCTCATCATGTGCGCGGCACCGACCGCTTCGCGCAGAAGGTCGAGAAGCTTCATGAGGCGGCGACGGCGTTGCGCAAGCGCATCCGGACATGCATGCCGCAGGCCGCGAAGACGAGCAGCGAAAGGGCGACCTCGAGGGCCGCCAGCCAGGCGCTGGCGCCGCGATCGCTGTTGGCACGAACAAGACCTTCGGCAACGTACAGCCAGACGAGAAGGCTCATCCAGCGATAGGTATAGAGGCGCATTCGAAGCAGCCCGGGCACGGTGATAACGAGCGGCAGGGCCTTGATCGCCAGGGTGCGCTGTCCGGTCGGGGCCAGCCACAACTCCCAGACCAGGCAGAGGGCGATCAGGGCCATTGTGCCGGCGACGGCCGCGCCGCGCGTCCAGGCGATCGTCGCAGGCAGTGCGGGTGGAACATCCATCGTCCTTATGATGCCAGCAATGACTCCTGCGCCCGCTGCCCTGAAGCCACCGACGGTTCCCTTCGGGCCCGTCTTCAAGCGGCTGCAATCGTGGCCGTGGCTTGGCACCTTCTTGACGCTGGTGCGGCGATTTCGCGAAGACCGCCTGGCCCTGACGGCCAGCAGTCTCACCTTCACCTCGGTCATCTCGCTGGTGCCGCTGGCCACGGTGATGCTGGCCCTGTTTTCGGCGTTTCCGATGTTCTCGACCTTGCAGGAATCGCTGCAGCATCGTCTGGTCGACTCGCTCGTGCCAGACACCATTGCCCGCCCCGTGCTCGGTGCCATCACCCAGTTCTCGAGCCGGGCGAGCCGGCTCGGCATCTTCGGCCTGGTGGCCCTGGTCATCAGCGCGATTGCCTTGATGCTGACGATCGATCGGGCGCTGAACGCCATCTGGCGGGTCCGCAAGCCGCGCCCGATCGCCCAGCGCGTGCTCGTCTACTGGTCGGCCGTGACGCTCGGGCCGCTGTTGCTCGGCGTCAGCTTGACCGCGACGTCGTACGCCCTCAGCACGTCGAGCGGCTATCTCGGGCCGATGCCGCGCGGGCTCGGTGTCGCGTTCGGCCTCGCCGAATTCATCGTCGTCAGTCTCGGCATCACGGCGCTGTTCCACTACGTGCCGAACACCCGTGTGCGCTGGCGCCACGCCCTGGCCGGGGGTGTGTTCGTGGCGATCGGATTCGCCCTCGCCAAGCGACTGCTGGCACTCTATTTCCGCACCGTGCCGACCTACGCGATGATCTACGGTGCCTTCGCCACGGTGCCGATATTCCTGGTCTGGATCTACCTGAGCTGGATCATCGTCCTGCTCGGCGCGGTGCTCGCCGCCTATGCACCAGTGGCCGGCATGCAGGTGGCGCGCTGGCCGGCGGGCCCGGGCTCGCGTTTCCATCTCGCGCTGGTCATCGTCCGCGCATTGCGCGATGCCAAGGGCAACGGTCGCAACGGCATGAGCGTCACTGAGCTATCGAAGACGCTCGGTACGGATCCGTTGCAGATCGAGCCCCTGCTCGACGCTCTCGTCGAGATCGACTGGCTCGGCAAGCTGGCCGAACAGGGCAACCCGCGCTACGTGCTGCTTTGCGATCCGGCGACCGTGCTGGCCGAGCCACTGCTCGCCAAGCTGCTGCTCGACCCGGCGCCCGACCTCTCGCCGTTCTGGGGCGAAGCCCGCTTCGCAGAGCTTCGCCTGGCGCAGATCCTGCGCGAGTGAGCGAGCGAGAGGATGGTGACGCCGGGCGCAGCCGCGGCCGGGTGCCGCTGGAGTTCTTGCATCTTCAGAACGCTATCGTGTCGCCCGGGCTCATCGCAGAACGCGAGGCGAGTCGCGCCGAGCCCTGATTTCATCCTCGGTCAGGAGTCGATGGATTCGAAGCCGCCGTCCCGCCTGAGGGATGCCGTTTCGGGGCCGCACAGCAAGGCGATGAAGCTCGTCGCCAGGGTGAAATCGCTGGCGGTCTTGCTGACGCCGGCGCTGTAGGTCGTCGCCAGGTCGAACGGATCGGGAAGCCTGCCGGCAAGCGTCAGGAACGGGGTATAGACGATCTCGGTGACCTGGGTGCAACCGATGGCGCCGAGCTCGCCGCGATTGGCCAGCGCCGTCATCGCGGTGGCGCCGTTGGCGAAGATCGCCAGCTTCGGCGTCACGGTGTCGCGAAGGCCGAGTCGCTCGATGACGGCAGCGACGTGCGCGCCTGCCGTCGACTTGACGGTGTCGGGAAGGTAGATGGCCGGCGCTGCCACGAACGCCGCCTTGAGCGCTTCGGTCGAGTCGACGGCGGGGATCGCTTCGCCCTCGCGCACGGCAACGCCGGTTCGGACGCGACCGACCGCTGCCGACGCATCGGCGTCGATGGCGCCGTTGCCTCGCAACGCATGCAGCATCGTCTCGGTGACGATCAGCACGTCGCAGGGCACGCCGCTCATCAACGCATCCTTCATGGCACCGACGGCGCCGAAGCGGCCGTCGATCTCGGCCTGGTGCTCCGCCATGAAACGCGCTTGAACGGCCTTGACGAGACCTTGCACGGCGCCGGCGCAGAGAATGTGCAGCGTTCTCTTCACTCGACCTTTGCTCCGGAGATCTTGACGATGCGGCGCCACTTGGCGATGTCGCCTTGCACATAGCGGGTGAAGTCGGCCACATTCATGACCATCGGCGTCGCGCCTTGCGCTTTCCAGGCCCGTGCCGTCTCGGGGTCGCCGACGATGCGCGAGACCTCGGCGTTGAGCCGGTTGACGATCGCCGCCGGCGTCGCCTTGGGTGCCATCAGGCCGAGCCAGATCGTCGCTTCGTATTTCGGCACGCCGGCCTCGGCAATGGTTGGTACGTTGGGCAGCACCGGAGAGCGGGTCAGGCCGGTCGTCCCCATCGCCTTGACGCTGCCGGCGCGGATGTGCTCGCTCATCGTCGGCACCGCGTCGAACATCATGTCGACCTGGCCGCCGAGCACGCCAGTACGGGCGCCGCTGCTGCCGCGGTAGGGAATGTGGACGATCGAGACGCCGGCCATCGCCTTGAAC
>JALYSL010000095.1 GCA_030854825.1 Pseudomonadota bacterium | reverse complement strand
GGCGTCGTGCCCGACGTGATCGTCATGTCCAAAGGCATCGGCAACGGCTTTCCGATCGCCGCCATGGTGACGCGGCGCGAGATCGCCGAATCGATGACGAGCCGCATGTTCTTCAACACTTACGGCTCGAACCCCGTCTCGTGCGCGGCCGGCCGCGCCGTGCTGCGGGCGCTCGACGACGAGGCGCTTCCCGCCAACGCGCGGGTCTGCGGCGAAGCTTTCGATGCTGCCTTCGCCACACTGCAGGAGCGCCATTCCCTGATCGGCGACGTGCGCGGCCGCGGCCTGCTCAAGGGCGTGGAGCTCGTCAGCGACCGGCGCTCTCGTGCGCCGGCGACGCGTGAGGCCTCACGCATGCAGGAGCTGTTGCGGCAGGCCGGCGTCATCGTCGGCCTGTGCGGGGCCGATCACAACGTGCTGAAGATCAACCCGCCGCTCTGTGTCAGCGTCGACGACATGGCCATGCTCGCCGCGGCATGCGACGACGCGATCGGCCGTCTTTGAGGCCACCGAGCGAAGAGAGAGACTGTCATGGCGAAACGACCGAATATTGTCTTCATCGTTGCCGACGATCTCGGCTTCGCCGACCTCGGCTGCTACGGCGGGCGAGTGCCGATCTCGCCGGTGCTCGACCGGCTGGCGGCCCACGGGCTGCGCTTCACCCAGGGCTATTCGAACTCGCCGGTCTGCTCGCCGACGCGTTTCGCCCTGATGACCGCGCGCTATCAGTACCGTTTGCGCGGTGCCGCCGAGGAGCCGATCAATAGCAAGAGCCGCGGCAGCACGACGCTCGGTCTGCCGCCCGAGCATCCGACCTTGCCATCGCTGCTGAAAGGCGCCGGCTACCGCACCGCCCTCATCGGCAAATGGCATCTCGGCTATCCGCCGACGTTCAGCCCGCTGCGCTCCGGCTACGACGAGTTCTTCGGGCCGATGTCGGGCGGCGTCGACTACTTCACCCACTGCGATTCGCGCGGCACCCACGATCTCTGGCAAGGCGAGGCCGAGCATCGGGAAGACGGCTACCTGACCGATCTGATCTCGCAGCGCACCGTCGACACGATCGATCGTTTCGCTTCGCCGAGCGGCGCGCCGTTCTTTCTCAGCGTTCACTACACGGCGCCGCACTGGCCTTGGGAAACCCGCGACGACGAAGCGCTGGCGCAGGAGGTGAAGGACAACCTCTTTCACCTGCACGGCGGCAACATCCACAGTTACCGCCGCATGATTGGCCACATGGACGAAGGCATCGGCCAGATCATGGCCGCGCTCGAAGCGAAGGGTGTGGCACGCGACACACTCGTCGTCTTCACCAGCGACAACGGCGGCGAGCGCTTCTCCGACAGCTGGCCGCTGGTTGGCGGCAAGATGGATCTCACCGAAGGCGGCATTCGCGTGCCGTGGATCGCACACTGGCCGGCCGCCATCGCCGCCGGCGGCGTCAGCGAGCAGCAGTGCATGACGATGGACTGGTCGGCGACGATGCTCGACGCCGCGGGCGTCGCCGCCGATGCCCGCTACCCGCTCGACGGCGTGTCGCTGTTGCCGGTGCTGCACGACGCGACGCACGCGTTCGAGCGGCCGCTCTATTGGCGCATGAACCATCGCAACCAGCGGGCTCTGCGGCGCGGCCGCTGGAAATACCTCAAGGTCGACGAGCACGAGTACCTGTTCGACATTCCGACCGACGAGCGCGAGCGCGCCAATCGCGGGCCGCGCGAGCCGGCGCGTCTGCAGGCGATGCGCGCGGACTGGGAAGCGTGGAATGCGACGATGCCGCCGATCCCCGGCGATGCGACCGTGAGCGTGGGCTATGGCGCGAAGGACATGCCGCAGCGATAGCGGTTGCTACGATCGAACATTTCGCCCTGCCACCTCGACGCGACTCCTCGATGCCCGCCGCCTCCGAAGAACCGCACCCCGACGTCGCCCCGGTGCGCCGCTTTCGCGACGCTGCTTACGTGCCGCGCGCAGCCACGCTCGGCGACCTGCGCCGGCGCATCGACGTCATCGACGCGCAGGTCGTCGACCTGCTTGTCGAGCGCGCTGCCTGCGTTCGCGACGCGACGCGCTTCAAGCGCGACGCCTACCAGGTCGCGGCGCCGCAGCGCCAGAAACAGGTCTTCGCTCGCGTGCGCAGCCTGGCCG
>JALYSL010000075.1 GCA_030854825.1 Pseudomonadota bacterium | reverse complement strand
GTGCATGCACGCGAGCCCGGTACAACCGTCGCGTTCCGCAGCGCGACCGTCGGACCATAGCGGCTCGCACGTGCGCGCTGCAATTCGGAGCAACCCGACGCCGCGCGTCGGCGCCGCGCCTCAGTCGGCGAGCAGCCAGCCGGTACGGGTTGCGCCGCGCAGCGCGCGAATGCGCCAGATCGCGCGCGCCATCTCTTCGGCAGAGGCGGCGTCGCGGTACGCGGCCAGGCGCATCGCCTTGTCCTCGATCTCGTCGCGGCTGAGCGTGTTGCCGGGATCGCCCTTGGGCTCGTCGACGCGAGCCTGCAGCGTCCGCCCGTCGAGCGTGTCGATCTCGACCTTGCCGATCCAGCGGGCCGGGTATGCGGCATCCACTTCGACGTCGCGGCGCATGACGACCCGCTCGCAAAAGGCGGTGACGTCCGGGTCGCGCCAGTGCGCGTCGAAATCGTTCAAGCCGGCCCGCCCATGCAGTGCGATCAAGGCGAGCACGGTGCCCATCGAGAACTTCGATTGATGCACCGTCTGCGGATCGACAACCGGGCCGAGCACGTCGATCGCGCCTTGATGCACGTGCGCGATGACCCGGGCGATGTCGCCGGCCTTCAGGGCGTGCTGGCGCATGGCCTGGAGCAGCGCGTCGGCCGCCGGGTGCGTGTGCCGGCACGACGCATGGAACTTGAACGAGGTCTCGGCCAATGCCCAGCGCGTGCCGAGGCGATCGGCCAGGCGCGAGACGTCGGCATCGCTCGACATCCCGGCGGCCATGCCTTGTGCACCGTCGAAGATGCGGTGCGCACCGGTGAAACCATCGGCAGCGAGGTAGGCCGCGGTCAGGCCAGCCGCCGCGGCGTGCGCGGTGTGCAGCTGCTTGGAGTCGGCGGCCTCGCGCAAAAACTCCCAGAGTCCGGCCGCCTGCGTGCCGGCCGAGCCGAAGGCATGCGCCATCTGCGCCGGGCTCAGCGCCAGCAGGCGGCCGACGGCCGCCGCTGCGGCCAGTGTTCCGGCCGTGCCGGTGGTGTGGAAGGTCTTGTAGTGCGAGCGACCGAGAAATTCGCCGACGCGAATGCCGACCTCGTAGCCAGCCACGGCTGCGGTCAGCAGCTCGCTGCCGCTGCGGCCGAGCGCCTGCGCGACCGCGAGGGCGGGCGGAAAGACCACCGTTGCCGGATGCAGAACCGACGCGTTGTGCAAGTCGTCCTGTTCGGCGACGTGCGACGCGGCGGCATTGGCGAGCGCCGCCAGGAGCGGCGTCGTGCCGCGGCGATGGATCAGCACTTCGCTGGGGCCCTCCGACGGGCCCATCTGTTCGGCGAAACGGGTGATGCTTTCGACGGGGCGCTCTCCCTTGCCGGCGAGCGCCGAGCCGAGCCAGTCGATCATCAGGTCTTCGGCGCGATCGAGCACGGCTGCGGGAATGGCGTCGATCTGCAGGGTCGCCGCGAAATGCGCCAGTGCTTGGCCCGGATGTTGTGCGTTGTTCATCGGCTCGCGTCCTCGATCGCGCCCTCGGCGCAGAGCCGGGCGATCTCGTCGGCGGCGAAACCGAGCTCGGCGAGCAACGCCGAGGAATGCTGGCCGAGCGCCGGCACCGCGTCCATGCGTGCCGTGTCGGCTGCCAGGCCGGGCGGCAGCAGCGCCGGCACCGCCCCGGCGCTTGTCTGCACTTCGGACCAGCGTCCGCGCGCCTGCAGTTGCGGATGCGCCCAGACATCGGCCATCGTGTTGACGACGGCATTCGCGATCTGCGCCGCATCGAGACGCGCCACGACCTGCTCGGCGCTCAGCGTCGCGAACGAAGCAACGATGATCGCGTGCAGCTCGGTGCGAGCCGCGCTGCGCGCCGCGTTCGATGCGAAGCGGGGATCGCTCGCGAGCGAAGGCTGCTCGAGAACGCGATCACAGAAGAGCGCCCACTCGCGCTCGTTCTGCAGGCCGAGCATCACGACCCCGCCGTCGCCGGCCGCGAAGGGCCCGTAGGGATAGATCGTCGCATGCGCCGCAGCGCTGCGCGGCGGCGGCGGAGCGCTGTCGTAGGCGTAGTAGAGCGGGTAGCTCATCCACTCGACCATGCTCTCGAGCATCGAGATGTCGATCCGCTTGCCCAGGCCCGTCCGGCCGCGCTCGATCAACGCGGCGAGGATGTTCGAGTAGGCGTACATGCCTGCAGCGATGTCGGCGATCGAGCAACCGGCCTTTGCGGCCTCCATCGGTGTGCCGGTGACCGAGAGAAAGCCTGACTCGCTCTGGATCAGCAGGTCATAGGCCTTCTTGTCGCGATACGGGCCGGGGGTCGCTGCGTCGTCGCCATAGCCGGAGATGTCGCAGACCACGAGGCGAGGGTGCTTCGCATGCAGCGCTTCGAACGACAGGCCCATGCGCGCGGCGGCGCCCGGCGCCAGGTTTTGCACGAGCACGTCGGCGCGCTCCAGAAGTCGCGCGAGCACGACCGGCGCCTCGCCGTGCTTCAGGTCGAGTGCCAGGCTCTCCTTGCCGCGATTGGTCCAGACGAAGTGCGACGACAGCCCGTGCACGCGCGTGTCGTAGCTGCGCGCGAAGTCGCCGCTGCCCGGCCGCTCGATCTTGACGACGCGCGCGCCGAGGTCGGCGAGCTGGCGGGTGCAGAACGGCGCCGCGATCGCGTGCTCGAGCGCGACGACCGTGATGCCTTCGAGCGCTTTCATACCAGGCCGGCCGGTCGCCGGGCCGCCCCAAGGCCGGCCGCGCCCCCTCGGGGGGCAGCGAACGAAGAGAGCGTGGGGGTCAGCATCTAGAAAGAGCGCGGCAAGCCGAGCACATGCTCGGCGATGTAGCTGAGGATGAGATTGGTCGAGATCGGCGCCACCTGATACAGCCGCGTCTCGCGGAACTTGCGCTCGACGTCGTATTCGTGGGCGAAGCCGAAGCCGCCGTGGAACTGGATGCAGGCGTTGGCCGCTTCCCAGCTCGCCTTGGCGGCCAGATATTTGGCCATATTGGCCTCGGCGCCGCAGGGCTGATGCGCGTCGAACAGGGCGCAGGCCTTGAAGCGCATCAGGTCGGCCGCTTCCACTTCGATGTGCGCTTCGGCGATTGGAAACTGCACGCCCTGGTTCTGGCCGATCGGCCGGCCGAAGACGATGCGCTCGCCGGCGTATTTCACGACACGGTCGATGAACCAGCGGCCGTCGCCGATGCACTCCGCGGCGATCAGCGTGCGCTCGGCGTTGAGGCCGTCGAGGAGGTAGCGAAAGCCTTCGCCTTCCTTGCCGATAAGGTTGTCGGCTGGAATCTCGAGCTTCTCGAAGAACAGCTCGTTGGTCTCGTGATTGACCATGTTGGCGATCGGCCGCACGGTCATGCCGGTCTTCTCGGCCTCGCGCAGGTCGACCATGAAGATCGACAGCCCCTCGCTCTTCTTCTTCACCTCGGCGAGCGGCGTCGTGCGCGCGAGCAGGATCATCCAGTCGCTGTGCTGCACGCGCGAGATCCAGACCTTCTGGCCGTCGATCACGTAGCGGTCGCCGCGCTTGACCGCGGTGGTGCGGATCTTCGTCGTGTCGGTGCCGCTTTCGGGCTCGGTCACACCCATCGACTGCAGCCGCCACTCGCCACTGGCGATCTTCGGCAGATAGAGCTGCTTTTGCGCCGCGCTGCCGTGGCGCAGCAACGTGCCCATGTTGTACATCTGGCCGTGGCAGGCGCCGGCGTTGCCGCCGCTGCGGTTGATCTCTTCCATGATCACGCTGGCTTCGGCCAGGCCGAGACCCGAGCCGCCGAATTCTTGCGGGATCAGTGCCGCCAGCCAGCCGGCTTTCGTGAGCGCGTCGACGAAGGCTTCGGGATAGGCACGTCGCGAATCGATGTCACGGTGATACTCGTTCGGGAATTGCGCGCACAGCGCCCGCACGGCGTCGCGGATGTCGTGGAAGCGATCGGGCGGCTCAGGTGGGCGCATGCGTTGAACTCGATTCAGGCGATCTCGGCGCTGGCCAGCATCGCCAGCGCGCCGTCGTGATCGCGCGCCCAGAGCGCGAAGCGTCGCTCGCCGTCGGGCCGGCCGCAGATCGCAAAGGGATGCAGGTCGAACAGCGGGCTGACGGCCTTGAACTCGAAACGCCGCACGACAGCGTCGGGGCGCTCGCGTCGCAGCAGGTCGAGTAATAGCGTGGCGACCAGCGGCCCGTGCACGATCAGGCCCGGATAGCCCTCGAGCTCGGTCACGTAGCGCCGGTCGTAGTGAATGCGGTGGCCATTGAAGGTGAGGGCCGAGTAGCGAAAGAGCAGCACGTCGTCGGGCACGATGCGGCGCGAGAACGCTTCGTCGGTGGGAGCAGCGGTGATCGCCGCCGTTGCGCCCGCCACGGGCGCGTCGCGATAGACGATGTCCTGCTCTTCGCGCACGGCCAGGCCCGCCGCGTCGGTGATCTCGTGAACGACCGTGACGAAGACCAGCAGCCCCGATCGCGCCGCCTTCTCGACGATGCTGGCGATGCGCGAAGTGCGTGTCGCTTTCGCCCCGACGCGCAGCGCGCGCTCGAAGCTGAGGCGCCCTCCTGCCCACATGCGACGCGGCAACTGCACCGGTGGCAGGAAGCCGCCGCGTTGCGCGTGGCCATCGGGCCCGAGCTCGCTCTGGCGATGCAGCGGCAGGAAATAGAGCCAGTGCCAGAGCGGCGGCACCGCGTCACCGTGCACGGGCAGCGGGTCGTCGCGATCGAGCGTGGCCGAGAGCGCGGCCAGCGGCGCGGCGGTGATCGTGTCGTCGCGGCGCTCGGTGCGGCCGAGCCAGGCATCGAGCTTGTTGATCGTGTCCACTCGCGCGTTCAGATCGCAGGAAGTTGCGGCCGGGCGATCGGCCGCACCGTTTCGTAAGCGCGGGCCGCCCGCAGCACGAGCGCGTCGCCGAACATGGGGCCGACCAGTTGCAGGCCGATCGGCAGGCCGTCTTTCGTGAGGCCGCAGGGAATCGTGCAGGCCGGCTGCTGCGTCAGATTGAACGGGTAGCTGAACGGCGTCCAGCCGAGCATGGCGACGGGATCCATCGGCGAGTGCCCTGCCGGCCGGGCGTCGAAGGCGGGCACGGCGACGGCCGGCGTCACCAGCAGATCGAAGCGCTGCATGAAGCGGCGCATGTGCGAGCCGAGCTCGCCGCGGCGCAGATTCAGGCGATAGAGGTCGAGCGCGCCGAGCTTCGCGCCGAGCTCGGCTTCGGCCCGGAAGTCGGGATCGACCACCTGCTGCTGCTCGGCCGTGAGGCCGTTCCAGAGGGCCCAGGTGCCGTGGAACCAAAGGCCTGTCGTGATCTCGAGCGGGTCGGCGAAGCCGGGGTCGACGCGCTCGACGTGCGCACCCAGCGCTTCGAGGTCGTGCACGGCCGCGTCGACCGCCGCAGCCACCTCGGCATCCACGTGCCTGGCGAAGCCGAGCGTCGGCGAGTAGGCGATGCGCAGGCGCCGGATGCCGCCGTCGAGACCCTCGAGGTAGTCGATCGGATCGGGCGGCAGCGACGTCCAGTCGCGCGCATCGGGGCGCTTCAACACATTCATCATCAGCGCCGCGTCGACGACGCTCATGGTGTGCGGGCCGAGATGGGCGACGCTGCCCATCGGCGACAGCGGAAACGCCGGCACGCGGCCGAAGCTCGGCTTCAGGCCGAAGTTGCCGCAGAACGCAGCCGGGATGCGAACGCTGCCGGCGCCATCGGTGCCGACCGAAAGCGGACCCATGCCCGAGGCCACCGCCGCCGCGGTGCCGCCCGACGAGCCGCCCGGCGTCTTGGCTGGATTCCACGGGTTGCGCGTGATGCCGGTGAGCGGCGAATTGGTCTCGCACTTGCAGCCGAATTCCGGCGTCGTCGTCTTGCCGAGAATCACCGCGCCGGCCTCGCGCAGGCGCGCCGAGGCCGGTGCATCGACATCCCAGGCCTGCTGCGGATCGACGGTGCGCGAGCCGCGCAGCGTCGGCCAGCCCTTGGCGAGGATGAGGTCCTTGATCGACACCGGCACACCGTCGAGATCGCCCGAGGGCTCGCCGCGCGTCCAGCGCGACTCGCTCTGGTGCGCTGCCGTCATCGCCTCTTCGGCGGCGAGAAAGCAGAACGCGTTGAGGCCCGGATCGAGCCGGTCGATGCGGGCGATGACGGCACGCGTCGCCTCGACTGGCGAAGCGTCGCCGGTGCGATAGAGACGCAGCAGCTCCGTGGCGTTGCAGTCGGCCAGGTCGGTGGCATCGGTCATCGTTCGGTCTCCCTGGCGGCAAGGCACTTCGCCTGTCGCGGTCGGCGTGCTGCGGTACAACCGCGAGTCCGCATTGTCAGGAAAAAACCATGCCCGACACAACGCGCCCGCGCCAGACCGCTGCCGATTTCGATCCCGAAGTCTTGCGCCTGTTCGACAAGTATGTGCATGGCGCCCTCGACCGGCGCGGCTTCCTCGACGGTGCCGCGAAATTTGCGGTCGGCGGCGTCACCGCGGCCGGCTTGCTCGAAGCGCTGAGCCCGAAATTCGCCGAGGCCGAGCAGGTGGCCAGGACCGACTCGCGCATCCGGGCCGAGACCGTCGACTTCCCTTCGCCGCAGGGCTACGGTACCGGCCGCGGCTACCT
>JALYSL010000067.1 GCA_030854825.1 Pseudomonadota bacterium | reverse complement strand
GTGATGGGGCACGGCAGCATCGTTTTCGAGGGAAGCCCGGCAACGCTGCGTGCCGACGCCTATATTCGCAAGGAGTGGCTGGAAGTTTGAGTCTCACGACCCGGGCGCTGTCACTGCCGAGACAGCGTCACTTTCCCTCCGGCCTAGAATCGAACGGTCGTTCTTTTCCTGATCTGCAGACCATCTCTCTGGGGACAATGCATGAGCGCCAACTATGAGCTTCGCGGCAACGTCGCGGTCATCACGCTGAACAACCCGCCGGTCAACGGCCTGGGTCACGAGACGCGGCTCGGCATCACGACCGGCATCGAGCGCGCGCAGGCCGACGCGTCGGTCAAGGCGATCGTGATCGCCGGTGCAGGAAAGGCGTTTTCGGGCGGCGCCGACATCCGCGAGTTTGGCACGCCGAAGGCGCTGGCCGAGCCCAATCTCCTCAGCGTGATCCTCGCGCTCGAGGCCTGCACGAAGCCGGTCGTCGCCGCGATCCACAGCGTGTGCATGGGCGGCGGGCTCGAGCTCGCGCTCGGTTGCCATTACCGGGTCGCCGCGAAGGGCACCCAGGTCGCTCTGCCCGAGGTCAAGATCGGCCTGCTCCCCGGCGCCGGCGGCACGCAGCGCCTGCCGCGCGTGATCGGCGTCGAGCACGCGCTGAACATGATCGTCAGCGGCGAGGCGGTGAAGAGCGAAATGCTCGCGATGGCGCCCGGCCAGAAGCTCTTCGACAGGATCATCGACGGCGACCTGATGGCAGGCGCGCTCGCGTATGCCGCCGAGCTTGCCGATGTCCGGCCGCTGCCGCTGGTGCGTGACCTGAAGGTGTCGCACCCGAATGCCGATGCCTATTTCCAGTTCGCCCGCAACATGGTGGGCGGCATGTCGAAGAACTTCCCGGCGCCGCTGAAATGCGTCGACGCAGTGGAGGCGAGCGTGCGGCTGAAGTTCGACGAGGGCATGAAAGTCGAGCGCGAACTCTTCACCGCGCTGATGTTCACGCCCGAGAGCAAGGCCTTGCGCCACGCCTTCATGGCCGAGCGCGCGACGACCAAGATTCCCGACGTGCCGGTCGACACAAAGCTACGCGACATCAAGAAGGTCGCGGTGATCGGCGCAGGCACGATGGGCGGCGGCATCGCGATGAACTTCCTGAACGCCGGCATCCCGGTCACGATCCTCGAGATGAAGCAGGAAGCGCTCGACAAGGGCGTCGCCATCATCCGCAAGAACTACGACGCGCAGGTCAAGAAGGGCAAGCTGAAGCAGGACAAGCTCGACACGCGCCTGGCGCTGCTGAGCACGACACTGAACTACGCCGACCTGCAGGACGCCGACCTGGTGATCGAGGCGGTCTTCGAGGACCTGGACGTCAAGCAGAAGGTGTTCAGCACGCTCGACGAGGTGATGAGGCCCGGTGCGATCCTGGCCAGCAACACCTCGACGCTCGACGTCGACAAGATCGCCGCGTTCACGAAGCGCCCGCAGGACGTGATCGGCATGCACTTCTTCAGCCCGGCGAACGTGATGAAGCTGCTCGAGGTCATCCGCGGCGAGAAGACCGCGAAGGACGTGCTCGCGACCGTGATGGCGCTCGGCAAGACGATCAAGAAGACCTGCGTCGTCTCGGGCGTGTGCGACGGCTTCATCGGCAACCGGATGATCGAGCAGTACTCGCGCCAGGCGGGCTTCCTGCTCGAAGAAGGCTGCACGCCGGCGCAGGTCGACAAGGCGATGGAGAAGTTCGGCATGGCGATGGGGCCGTTCCGCATGGGCGACCTGGCCGGCAACGACGTCGGCTGGTACATCCGCAAGCGCCGCTACCTCGAAAAGCCGAACCTGCGCTACAGCAAGACGGCCGACCTGCTGTGCGAACTCGGGCGCTTCGGCCAGAAGACGAATGCCGGCTGGTACGACTATCTGCCGGGCAAACGCGACGCGATCCCGAGCAAGCTGGTCACCGACATGATCGAGAAGCACCGTGCCGATCTCGGCATCACGCCGCGCAAGATCAGCGACGACGAGATCGTGCACCGGCTGGTGTATGCGCTCGTCAACGAGGGCGCGAAGATCGTCGACGAAGGCATCGCCCAGCGCGCCAGCGACATCG
>JALYSL010000045.1 GCA_030854825.1 Pseudomonadota bacterium | reverse complement strand
TGGCCAGCGTCGGCACCTGCTCGGTGATGGGCACGGCCAGCACGATGGCCTGCATCGCCGAGGCGCTCGGCATCACGGTTCCGGGCGGGGCGTCGCCGCCCGCGGTCACCGCGGACCGCATGCGCGTGGCCGAGCGCACCGGCACCGTCGCGGTGGAGATGGCGCGCACCCGGCTCACCATCGACAAGATCCTCACCGCGAAGGCGTTCGAGAACGCGATGCGCGTGCTGCTCGCGATCGGCGGCTCGACCAACGGCGTCGTTCACCTCGCAGCGATCGCCGGCCGAATGGGGCTGGAGATCGACATGGCGGCGCTGGATCGGATGGGCCGCGAGACGCCGGTGCTGCTGGATCTGAAGCCCTCCGGGCAGCACTACATGGAAGACTTCCACAGGGCCGGCGGCATGGCCACGCTGCTGCGCGAACTCAAGCCGCTGCTGCGACTGGAAGCGATGACGGTGACCGGCCGCACGCTCGGCGAGGAACTGGAGCGTGCCCGCCCGGTCTTCGAGCAGGACGTGGTGCGCAGCATCGCGAACCCGGTCTACCCGCAGGGTGGTATCGCGGTGCTGAAGGGCAACCTCGCACCGGGCGGCGCGATCATCAAGCAATCCGCGGCCGACGCCAGGCTGATGGAGCACGAGGGCCGTGCCGTGGTCTTCGAGAACATTCAAGACCTGGTCGAGCGCATCGACAGCGACGATCTGGACGTGACGCCGCACGACGTGCTGGTGCTGAAGAATATCGGACCGAAGGGCGCGCCGGGCATGCCCGAGGCCGGCTACATCCCGATTCCACGCAAGCTCGCCCGCGCCGGCGTGAAAGACATCGTGCGGATTTCCGACGGCCGGATGAGCGGCACGGCCTTCGGCACGATCGTGCTGCACGTGACTCCGGAAGCAGCGATCGGGGGGCCGCTGGCGCATGTGCGCAACGGCGACCGGATCCGGCTCAGCGTCGCGAACCGCGAGATTGCGCTGCTGGTATCGGAGAGCGAATTGGCGCGTCGCTCGCGCGCCAATCCGATCGTCGAGCCGACGGCAGAACGTGGGTACCGCAAGCTCTTCCTTCAGACCGTTCTGCAGGCCGACAAGGGTGTCGACTTCGACTTCCTGCAACCCCTGGCGATGACGGGCAAGGCGCCGCAGCCGCGCTAGGCATAGACGGGCTGATGCTCGGCCCGCACTTCGCGATGGACTTGCACGTGCACCTGGGCGCGGCCTATCCGACGGAGCCATGGGTCGAGCACTTCGACTGGCTCGAACCCTTGTTCAACGAGCGCCTCGAGATCAAGGGCGGCCGGATGCTCGTACCGACCCGGCCCGGACTCGGCGTCAGCTTGAGCGCGCAGGCGAGAGCCTGGACGCGTGAACAAGCAGAAGTCGGCAGCCCGGCGTAGCAAAATTCGCTTTCGCGTCCGAACGCCGGATACTTCATTCCTCTCGGAGACACTCGATGAAAATGCTCATGAACACCCTGGCCTCGCTGACCCTCGGGATCGCCGCAGCAACCGGCGCTTTCGCGCAGGCCTGGCCAGCCAAGCCCGTGACGCTGCTGGTGCCGTTTCCGCCGGGCGGCTCGACCGACATGATCGCGCGCACCCTCGGAACCAAGCTGCAAGAGCAGTTCGGTGGCAGCTTCATCGTGCAGAACCAGGCCGGCGCCGGCGGCACGGTCGGCGCGGCTGCGGCCAAGCGCGCCGCGCCCGACGGCTACACCCTCTTCGTGTCGTCACTCGGACCTTTCGTGATCGGGCCCCACCTCATCAAGAACCTCGGCTACGACCCGCTGAAGGATTTCGACTACATCACGGTGGCGGTGCAGGCGCCGAACGTGCTCGCCGTGCCGGCAAGCTCGCCGCACAAGTCGCTGGCCGACGTGCTTGCCTACGAGAGGGCCAACCCGGGAAAGATGAGCTTCGCTTCGGCAGGGAACGGGACGAGCGACCACCTGACCGCCGAGCTGTTCTGGCAGGAGAGCAAGACCACCGGCGTGCACATCC
>JALYSL010000027.1 GCA_030854825.1 Pseudomonadota bacterium | reverse complement strand
GGCCTGAGCAGGATCGGTGCGCCGAACGTCACCGTGCAAAGAATCGGCACAGGCACTACTTCGCCCTTGGGCATCACGCGCTGGACGTTGTCGATCCAGGCCGGAATCAGCTGCACGTCGGCAAAGGCCTCGGCCAGCGCGAACAGCCCCGACTTGAACGGCGCCGGATCGGCGGCATGGCCGCGCGTGCCTTCGGGAAAGATGACCAGCGAGTCGCCGTGGCGCAGGGCTTCCATGAGCGGCTCCAACGGGTCTTCGTCATCCTTGCGTTCCCGGCTGACGTAGACGGCGTTGAAGATCTCGCGCGTGATCCAGTGCTTGAGCGGTGTCGAGGTCCAGTAGTCGCGTGCGGCGATCGGCCGCGTGACCGCGCGCAAGTCGCGCGGCAGCGAGGCCCAGATCAGCACCCAGTCGAAGTGGCTCTGGTGGTTGGCGAAATAGATCCGTTGCTCGGCCTTCGGCGGCGCGCCGTACCAGTGGCCTTGCGCGCCGGTGATGATGCGCGCGACGAAGGCGAGGGTCAGGCCCGCGACTTCGGGCAGCTTCAATTCGCGACCGGCCGGTTGCCGGACCGCCACTCCCGGTGCGGCCGCTGCCTTGCGCGGACCAGCGAGCCAAGCGAGCGTGAGGGCGCCATCAATGCCGGAAATGGCGGATGCCGGTCAGCACCATGGCGATGCCTCGCTCGTTGGCCGCGGCGATGACCTCGCCGTCCCGCATCGAGCCGCCGGGCTGGATGACGCAGGTCGCACCGGCGTCGATCACGACGTCTAGGCCGTCGCGAAATGGGAAGAAGGCGTCACTCGCCACCACTGAGCCGCTGAGCGACAAGCCTGCGGCTTCGGCCTTGATCGAAGCGATGCGTGAGGAGTCGACGCGGCTCATCTGCCCGGCGCCGACGCCGAGCGTCGTGCCACCGGCGCAAAAGACGATGGCGTTGCTCTTCACGAATTTGGCGACTTTCCAGGCGAACCGCAGGTCGCACATCTGCGCCTCGCTGGGTTGACGGGTGGTCACGACCTGTAACGCTGCCGGATCGACGTCGATGTTGTCTGCCGTCTGGATGAGCAGGCCCGAGCCGATCCGCTTGGACTCGTAGGCATTGCGTGTGCCGCCGCCGGCGGGCAGATCGATCCGCAGCACGCGCGTGTTCGCCTTCGCCGCGAAAACCGCCAGCGCGCCGTCGCTGTATGACGGTGCGATCAGCACCTCGACGAACTGCTTGGCGATCCGCTCGGCACAGTCGCGATCGACCTCGGTGTTGCAGGCGATGATGCCGCCGAAGGCCGAGGTCGGATCGGTGCGAAGTGCCTTCGAGTAGGCCTCGGCGATAGTTGCGCACAAGGCCACACCGCAAGGATTCGCGTGCTTGACGATGACGCAGGCCGCCGGCGCGTCGTCGCGGCCGAACGACTTGACGCATTCCCAGGCGGCGTCAGCGTCGGCGATGTTGTTGTATGAGAGTTCTTTGCCCTGCAGCTGGATCGCCGTTACCAGGGAGCCGGCGGCCGGGAACAGGTCGCGATAGAACGCCGCGCGTTGGTGCGGGTTCTCGCCGTAGCGAAGGTCCTGCAGCTTGACGAAACGGCCGTTGGACTGGGCCGGGAATTCGGCCCGAACCGGGCTGCCGTCGGTCGGGCCGGAGAGCGATGAAAGGTAGTCGCTGATCGCAGCGTCGTAGTTGGCGATGCGATTGAATGCCGCGACGGCGAGCGTGAATTTCGTGGCGATCGATAACGTCCCGTTCGCCTTCAGCTCGTCGAGCACTCCGGGATATTGCGAAGCGTCGGTCAGCACGGCGACGTCGCGCCAGTTCTTTGCCGCCGAGCGAACCATCGCCGGGCCGCCGATGTCGATGTTCTCGATCGCCTCGGCCAGGGTGCAGTCGGGCGAGGCCACAGTCGCTTCGAAGGGATAGAGGTTGACGACGAGCAGATCGATCGGCGCGATGTCGTGCTGCTGGAGCGAAGCGGCGTGTTCGGGCAGGTCGCGCCGCGCCAGCAGGCCGCCGTGGATTTTCGGATGCAGCGTCTTGACGCGGCCATCGAGCATCTCCGGAAAGCCGGTGTGCTCGGCGACCTCGGTGACGGCGATGCCGGCCGCGGCCAGCAGCCTGGCGGTTCCACCGGTCGACAGGATCGTCGCACCCAGCGCCACCAGTGCCCGCCCGAAGTCGACGATGCCTGTCTTGTCGGAAACCGAGATCAGCGCGTGCATGGCGGGCCGGGTTGAGCGCGCCGAATCACTTGATGAGCTTGTGCTCGACAAGCTTGCGGCGCAGCGTGTTGCGATTGATGCCGAGCCATTCGGCGGCGCGGCTCTGATTGCCTTCGGCGTGCTTCATCACCGTCTCGAATAGCGGCCGTTCGACGACGTTGAGAATCATCTCGTGCATCGCCGTCGGCGGAACGCCGCGCAGGTCCCTGAAGTAGCTCTCAAGGCTTTCGCGCACGCACTCCTCGATGTGTTTCTTGTTCGCCATCTCGCGTCTCGCGTCGTCAGTGAAGGTCGGCCGGTTCGGTCGACACTGTCGTGACCGGCAACCTCGCCTGCGAATCGGCGAGCCGGTCGAACCAGAGGCCGACCGCGCTCAGTTGCGCGTCGCACGAGTCGATCACATTCATCTCGGAACGAAACGCTTCGCCGCCCGGCAGCCCGCGCAGCGTCCAGCCGATGTGCTTGCGGGCACTGCGCACGCCCGAGATTTCGCCGTGTAGTCGATGGTGGTCCTCGAGATGCTCGAGCAACCAATGCCGAACGTCGCCAACGCGCGGCGGCGCCGCGTCTTCGCCGGTCTCGAGGTAGTGGGCGATCTCGCCGAAGATCCACGGTCGGCCCTGCGCCGCGCGACCGATCATGATCGCGTCGGCACCGGTCGCCGCAAACACGGCCTGCGCCTTTCGCGGCGAATCGATGTCGCCGTTGGCAACCACCGGTACGCGAACGGCGCGCTTGACCGCGGCCACGGTCTCGTATTCCGCGTCGCCCTTGTAGCCCTGTTCGCGGGTGCGGCCGTGCACCGCGATCATGGCGACGCCCGCCGATTCGGCGGCCCGGGCGATGCGCACTGCGTTCCTTTCGCTGGCGCACCAGCCGGTGCGCATTTTCAGTGTCACCGGCACCTGGTGCGGCGTGCATGCCGCGACGACCGCCTCGATGATCTGCAGCGCCAGCGTCTCGTCTTTCATGAGGGCCGATCCGGCCCACTGGTTGCAGACCTTCTTCGCCGGACAGCCCATGTTGATGTCGATGATCTGCGCGCCGCGATCGACGTTGTAGGCAGCCGCCTCGGCCATCATCGCCGCGTCGGTGCCGGCGATCTGCACCGAGATCGGATCCCTCTCGCCCTCGTGGTCGGCGCGCCGGCTTGTCTTCAGGCTTGCCCACAGCTCCTTGCGCGAGGTCACCATCTCGCTCACCGCGTAGCCGGCGCCGAGCCTCTTGCAAAGCTGGCGAAACGGCCGGTCGGTGACGCCCGCCATCGGTGCGGCGAACAGCCGGTTCGCCAGCGTGATGTGACCAATGCGCATGGGGCGAGGGGGCGGCTGCTGAAAAACGAGGCAGAAGTATAGCGGCGGGAAATCGCGCAGTGCCCTCGGTGCGACCCGCATTCGCTGCTACCGATAATCAGCGCCGATGAACGAGTCGATCGACTGGATGATGCGCGTGCTGGCGCTGCCCGAGATCGGCCTCAGTACTGTCTTTTTCATCGCCTTCGTCGCCTCCACGCTGATCCCGCTCGGCTCGGAGCCGGCGGTCTTTGCCCTGGTCAAGCTGAACCCGGACATGTTCTGGCCGGCGATCCTCGTTGCCAGCATCGGCGCCACGCTCGGCGGCGCGCTCACCTGGTGGATGGGCTACGGCGCCGAGCGCGCCTACGAGCACGCGACGCACAAGCATCCCGACGGGCGCGCCCTCGCGTGGCTGCGCCGCTTCGGGCCGAGGGCCTGCCTGCTGTCGTGGCTGCCGATCGTGGGCGATCCGCTTTGCGCCGTCGCCGGCTGGCTGAAGCTTCCGTTCTGGCCGTGCGTGATCTACATGGCGATCGGCAAGTTCGGCCGCTACCTCATCATGACGGCCGGTGGCTTGTGGCTCTGGCCCGGCCAGTTCGTCCATTGAGTCCTCCTTCGAACGCCGACGCCATGAAGACCGACGCCTACGACCAGCTCACTCGCAACTGGACCCGCCTGCACCGCCTCGGTCATCTGCAATCGATGGCCAGCTGGGATCGCGCCGCGATGATGCCGCCCAAGGGCGGCGAGGCGCGAGCGCGGGCCCTCGCCGAGATGGACGCGTTGCTGCACCGCATGCGCACCGAACCGGGCTTGGCGGCCCTGCTCGATCAGGCCGAGCACGAGCCGCTCGACGAGGCGGCCCGAGCGAACCTGCGCGAGATTCGGCGCGACTGGAAGAGCTCGAACGCCTTGCCGCAAGCGCTGGTCGAGGCCAGGTCGCTCGCCACCTCGCGTTGCGAGCAGGCCTGGCGCGTGCAGCGGCCGGCCAACGACTGGGCCGGCTTCGTCGGCAATCTTCGCGAGGTGATCCGCCTCGCTCGTGAGGAAGCGAAATGCCTCGCTGACTCCAGTGGCCTGTCGCTCTACGACGCGCTCATGGATCAGTACGAGCCCGGCATGACAAGCGCCGAGGTGACCGCCGTGTTCGGCGATCTGCAAACCTGGTTGCCCGACCTCGTGCGACGTGTCCGCGACAAGCAGTCGGTCGAGCCGGTCATCGAGCCCCTGGGCCCGTTCCCGAAAGCCGCACAGCGAGCCCTGAGCCTCGAGGTCATGGCACTGCTCGGCTTCGACTTCGAAGGCGGCCGTCTCGACGAGAGCGCTCACCCGTTCACCGGCGGTGTGCCCGAGGACACGCGGCTGACGACGCGCTACCGCGAAGACGATTTCGCGCAGAGCCTGATGGCCACGATCCACGAGACCGGCCACGCGCGCTACGAACAGAACCTGCCGCGTGAATCGCTCGGTCAACCCGTCGCGCGCGCCCGTTCGATGGCGGTTCACGAAAGTCAGAGCCTGTCGTTCGAGATGCAGCTGGGCCGCAGCGCTGGCTTCATCGCCCGCCTGGCGCCGTTGCTGGCGGCACGCTTCGGCGCGCAGCCGGCGTTCGAGGTCGGCAATCTGCAGCGCGTGCTGACGCGGGTCGAGCCTGGCTTCATCCGCGTCGACGCCGACGAGCTCACCTACCCCGCTCACGTCGTCATGCGTTTCGGCATCGAGAAGCGCCTGATCGAAGGCGAGATCGAGGTCGACGACATTCCGGTGCTCTGGAACGACGGCATGGCATCGCTGCTCGGCGTCGACACGCGCGGCAACTTCAGGGACGGCTGCATGCAGGACGTGCACTGGGCCGCCGGCCTGGTCGGCTACTTCCCCTGCTATACGCTCGGTTTTATTTAATATTCCCAATGGTTCGCTAG
>JALYSL010000019.1 GCA_030854825.1 Pseudomonadota bacterium | reverse complement strand
TCCTCGATGAAGGTCACCACCTCGTCGAGGCCGGTTTTCGTCTTCAGGTTCGTCATCACGAAGGGCTTCGTGCCCCGCATGCGCAAGGTGTCGGCGCGCATCACCTCGAGGCTGGCGCCGACGTGAGGCGCGAGATCGGTCTTGTTGATGACGAAGAGGTCGCTCTTGGTGATGCCCGGGCCGCCTTTCCTCGGGATCTTCTCGCCGGCGGCGACGTCGATTACATAGATCGTCAGGTCGCTCAGCTCGGGGCTGAACGTGGCGGCGAGGTTGTCGCCGCCACTCTCGATGAAGACGATGTCGGCGTCGGGATACTTTTCGAGCATGCGGTCGATCGCCTCGAGGTTGATCGAGGCGTCTTCGCGGATGGCGGTGTGCGGGCAGCCGCCGGTCTCGACGCCCATGATGCGATCGGCCTCGAGCGCGCCGGCGACCGTTAGCAGGCGCTGGTCTTCCTTGGTATAGATGTCGTTGGTGACGACGACGAGATCCCAGCGATCGCGCATCGCCTTGCAGAGCATCTCGACCAGCGTCGTCTTGCCCGAGCCGACCGGGCCGCCGACGCCGACCCGCAAAGGCGGCAGCTTGCGGCTGCGGCGGGGAATCGAATGGAGTGGACTCATCGGCATCTCAGGACCGGAAGAGGCGCGAGTATTGCGCCTCGTGTTGCGAAGACAGGATGGCGAGCATCGGCGTGAAGGCCTGTATCTCGTCGAAGTGCAGCCGCGATGCCGTGGCGACGGCATCCGGGATTGCCGTCGATAGGCCGGCGAGCAGGCGTTGACCGGCCGCCTGGCCGAGCGGAATGGCCTTCATCGCCGCCTGCGTCATGTTCTCGGCCCAGCCGGCGGCGAAGGCGAGCAGCACATCGCGTACCGAGGCGCCGGCGTTCGTCCCGGCGAGGGCGAAGGCGACCGGCCAGGTCGGTGCCGGCGCCAGCGCGGCGAGCGTGGGCAGCCGCGCGTCGGGCAGCTCATGCTGGCGCAGCCACTGTGCCAGCGAGCGGCCCATCTGTTCGCTCTGCAAGCGCCACTCGCTCGTCTCGCGCGTGGTCGCTACCCAGCGGTTGAGCTCGACGATGCGGGCTTCGTCGCGGCGCTTCCAGGCGCGCGTCGCCTGCGCCACGACGGCGAGATCGCTGTGCGCCAGGCCGAGATGCAACTGGTCGAGGAGCCAGGCCAGCGCCTGTGGTTCGCCGGTGACGAGGCCGGCCTCGAAAGCGGCTTCGAAGCCTTCGGAATAGCTGAAGCCGCCGACCGGCAGGCTCGGCGAAGCCAGCCGCATCAACTGCAGCAGTGCAGACGCCGGTGTGACGGGCCGGCGTCGCACGGCAGATCGGGCGGCTCTCATCGGTGATCGTGATCGTGCGTGTGGTCGTGACCATGCTCGTGCGACAGGTCGTCGCAGTGCGCGTGGCCGTGAACGGGGGCGACGTTGGCCGCGTCGTAGGCACCGGCCTCGGGCTCGAAGGCGGCCTGGGCCTCGTCGACGTGCAGGCCCATCCGGCGCAGCATCGCGGCGAGCACGTGATCGGGCTCGAACTGCAGGTAGAACGGCTTGCCCTCGAGCGGCACGTGTCGGTTGCCGAGGTGCTAGGCAGCACGCAGCAGGTCGTGTGGCGAGCCGTTCGCGTCGGCGCTGACGACGAGCACCGGCTGCGCCCGCGCCTTCACCGCGATCAGCGAGCCGTCCTCGGCGACCAGCACGTCGCCGCCGCGCACCGCGGTGCCGCGCGGCAGGAAGACGGCGACGGCCCGGCCCTGCGAGTCGACGCCGTCGAAGCGACTCTTCTGGCGCGTGTCCCAGTCGAGCTCGATCGTCGCGGCGCGCCGTACGATCGCCGGCGCGAGGCCCTTGCCGGCGGGGATCAGTTTGTTGGCGATGAGCATGAAGCGGGGCCGTGAGCGGTGCAGCTCAGAAGAGGAAATAGCGCTGCGCCATCGGCAGCACGGTGGCCGGCTCGCAGGTGAGCAGGACGCCGTCGGCCCGCACTTCGTAGGTCTGGGCGTCGACCTCGATCTTCGGCGTTGCATCGTTGAGCACCATGCTGTGCTTGCCGATCGAGCGCGTGTGTCGCACCGACACGGCATGCTTCTGCAGGCCCAGCGCGGCCGGCACGCCGGCATCGATCGCGGCCTGCGACATGAAGGTCACCGACGACACGGCGAGCGCGCCGCCGAAGGCGCCGAACATCGGCCGGAAGTGAACCGGCTGCGGCGTCGGAATCGAGGCGTTCGGATCGCCCATCGCCGCCATCGCGATCATGCCGCCCTTGATCACGAGCGACGGCTTGACGCCGAAGAACGCCGGCTTCCAGAGCACGAGGTCAGCGAGCTTGCCGGTTTCGATCGAACCGACCTCTAGCGCGATGCCCTGCGCGATGGCCGGGTTGATCGTGTACTTGGCGACGTAGCGCTTGACGCGAAAGTTGTCGTTGCGATCCTTTGCCTCGGTCGCGTCCCGGCCCGGCGCGGGCGCGAGCCAGCCGCGCTGCTGCTTCATCTTGTCGGCGGCCTGCCAGGTGCGCACGATCACCTCGGCGACGCGTCCCATCGCCTGGCTGTCGCTCGACATCATCGAGAACACGCCCATGTCGTGCAGCACGTC
>JALYSL010000005.1 GCA_030854825.1 Pseudomonadota bacterium | reverse complement strand
GCCCAGGGCGTGGCGCCGGCTCTGCAGGTACTTGATCTCGGCGCTGCCTTCGGCCGGCTTGCAGAAAGCGAGCGCTTCGCAGTCGGCGTCGCTCATCGGCAGCGCGAAGCGGTCGCGAAAGGCGCGTAGGCCGGCGCCGTCGAGCTTCTTCGCCGAGTGCGTCGTCATGCGGCCTTGCGCCGCCTCGCCCATCGCGTAGCCCTTCATCGTCTTGGCGAGCACGACGGTCGGCTGGCCCTGGTGCGATGCAGCGGCGGCGAATGCGGCGTGGATCTTGATGGCGTCGTGGCCGCCGCGGCGCAGGCGATCGATGTCCTCGTCGCGCAGGTCGGCCACGAGCGCCTTGAGCTCGTCGTTCTGGCCGAAGAAGACCTCACGATTGAAGGCGCCGTCTTTGGCCGAGAGCGTCTGGAATTGACCGTCGACCGTGTGCGCGAAGGCGCGCATCAGGGCGTGGCCGTGGTCGCGAGCGAACAGAACGTCCCAGTCGCTCGACCACAGGCACTTGACGACGTGCCAGCCGGCGCCGGCGAACAGCGACTCGAGCTCGTCGATGATGCGGCCGTTGCCGCGCACCGGCCCATCGAGGCGCTGCAGATTGCAGTTGATGACGAAGGTGCAGTTGTCGAGCTGCTCGCGCGCGGCCAGCGAGAGCGCGGCGATCGACTCGGGCTCGTCCATCTCGCCGTCGCCGAAGAAGCCCCAGACACGGCGCTGCTGCGCGCCTTGCGCGGCGGCCAAGAGGCCGCGGTGCGCGAGGTAGCGCATGAAGCGCGCCTGATAGATGGCGTTGATCGGCCCGATGCCCATCGAGCCGGTCGGGAACTGCCAGAAGTCGGGCATCAGCATCGGATGCGGATACGACGTGAGGCCGCGCGCGCCGTGCGCCGGCGCCACCAACTCCTGGCGATAGTGGGCGAGGTCTTCGGCACTGAGCCGGCCTTCGAGGAAGGCGCGCGCGTAGACGCCGGGCGCCGAATGCGGCTGGAAGAAGACGAGGTCACCCGACGTGCCACCGGGTGCGTCGTCGCGGGCACGGAAGAAGTGATTGAAGCCGACCTCGAACAGATCGGCCGCCGACGCGTAGCTGGCGATGTGGCCACCCAGCTCCGACGAGCCACCGCTCTCGACGCGGTTGGCGCGCATCACCATCGCCAGCGCGTTCCAGCGCATCAGCGCGGCAAGGCGCTGCTCCATGGCGAGGTCGCCCGGGAAGGGCGACTGCGCCTCGAGCGGAATGCTGTTGACGTAAGGCGTGACCATCGAAGGCAGCCAGTTCACGCCGCGCCGCCGCGCGTGCGCGAGCAGCGCGTCGAAGAGGAAGCGCGCGCGCGCCTCACCGTGTGCGGCGATCAGCGCATCGAGCGCCTCGCACCACTCGGTGGTCTCGGCCGGGTCGAGGTCGTCGGCGGCGTTGCCGAGCACGGCGCCGATGTGACGGGCGAGCGAGAGATCGGTCATGGCAAGGCGTGCGGCGGCTGGGAGGCGAAGGCGAGATTACAGGAGAGCTGCGGAGCGCCGCCATGCACGGTTCAGTCGTGCTGCCCGACCCCTGGGCGACCACTCGATCCTCTTGGAGCTTGCGCTGGTAAAACCGAATATGACTGGATCTCATAGTAGACATTTTTAACCATTTGTGTATCATGAGATCCATATGCCGGCGGCAGCGCCCGAAGTTTCAAACAGCGACAGCCACGACCTGGCTCGTTTGGGAGCCCGCATTCGTCGTGCGCGCCGACAGCAAAAGGTGTCTGCCGTGGCCGCAGCAGAGGCAGCGGGTCTCTCACGCGTCACGCTGCATCGCATCGAGCGTGGCGAGCCCAGCGTCGCCATGTCGAGCTGGCTCGCCTTGGCCAACACACTGGGCCTCGCGTTCGAGCTGGTCGACCCATCGGCCGCGCCGCCGTCGGTGGAGCTCCCTCCACGGATACGACTAAACCAATACCCGCAGCTGCAGAAGCTCGGCTGGCAGTTGAAAGGCGTCGAAGAGCTCGCACCCAAGGAAGCGCTCGCCCTGTACGAACGCAACTGGCGCCACGTCGACGTGGCGGCCCTCACGCCCGAGGAAGCGGCCTTGATCCGTGGCCTCTCTTCCCATCAGGGCGGAGGCAAGCTTCTTGTTTGAAAGGGAGCACCATCGCAGCGTCGCCCTCGTGCTGCAATCGTTGGACCCCGAGGTGCTCGCTTCGCGCCATTGCTACTTCGGTGGAGGCACCGCCATGGCACTGCGATACGGCGAGTACCGCGAGTCGGTCGACATCGACTTCCTCGTGTCCGACCTCGCCGGCTACCGCAACCTCCGCCAGATGCTGGACAGCGGGCAGGGCCTGAACCCGCTTGTCCGGGAGGGGATGCAGCTGGAACTCGTGCGAGAGCTGCGTGCCGACCAGTACGGCATTCGCACGCAGTTGCGGAGCGGCGGCGCCACGATCAAGTTCGAAATCGTGCTCGAGGGCCGGATCGAGCTGGCCTTGCCCGGCGATGACGACAGGGTCTGCGGGATCGCGAGCCTTTCTCCGCTCGACCTCGCCGCGGAGAAGCTGCTGGCCAACGCCGACCGATGGGCAGACGACGCGGTCTTCAGCCGGGACCTCGTCGACCTTGCCATGCAGCAGCCGAGCCGGGCGTTGCTGAAGGCCGCCTGCGCGAAGGCCGAGGGCGCCTACGGTGCCTCGATCCGTCGGTCGCTCGGGCAGGCCGTGAATGCGCTGCGCGACCGAGCCCACCGCCTCGACGACTGCATGAGAGCGCTCGGCATCGTCTCGGTGAGCAAGGCGCAGCTCTGGCAGCGCATCCGCGCCTTGCAACGCACGCTGCCGGAAGAAGGCAGGAACGAGCCGGTTCGCTGAGAACAGCAGACGGCCACATTCCGGTCATTGACGCCCACTCAGTGACGGCATCAACGACCAAACTTGAGGGTACTGCGGACATATTCGAGCGCGTTCTGCGGCGTCCAGCTCCGTTGGTCGATCGGTTGGTTGAGCGTCTGTGCAGGCCCGCGTTGCAGGCGCCAGCGTTCACATCCAGCCACGGCAGGCGGGCGGCGGCGTGCAATGGTGACGATCCGCGTCGTGCTGGCGCGCTACCCAAATACTCACCAACCGATTTGTCGCCGACAGGCTCACAACGACGCCAGGAACTCCAACAGCAGTTCGTTGACCCGGGCAGCGCGCTCCCGCTGCACCCAATGGCCGGCGCCTTCCAACAGATGGCAGCCGCGCAGGCCTGGCAGGGTGCGGCCGAAGCCTTCCAGGCTGGCGCGAGAAGCCGGCCAGGCCAATACGTCATCGCGCGTGCCGCCGATGAAAAGCGAAGGCTGCCGGATCGCGACGCCTCGCCACGGCGCCATCAACTCGGAGTTCAAGCGCAAGGCCCGATACCAATTCAGGCCGCCGCGAAAGCCGGTCCGCGTGAACTCCGCAACACTGTCGTCGAGATCCTTTCGATTCATCCATGCGGGCAGCTGCGCCGGATCGTCGGTGTTGTGCAGGAAGCCGTGGCCGTCGCCAAGCCGACCCGCGACGCCGCCGCGCCCGTCACCCGAGAGACTGAAGGTGATGCGGCGCAGGCTCGCCGCGACGTCGGCCTCGAGCTCCGCCTCGGCGATGCCCGGGGTCTGGAAATATTGCATGTAGAAGTCGCGCACGCCGCGTGATTCCAGCGCGCCCAGGAGGTCGACCGGACCCGGCGGCGAATACGGCACGCTCATGCCGACCACGGCACGAAACAGGTCGGGCCGCAGCGATGCCGCGCTCCACGCCACTGGCGCGCCCCAGTCATGGCCGACGATGACGGCGTGCTCGGCCTTCAGCGCTGCGACCAGCGCCACCAGGTCGCCCACGTGATGAAGCATGGTGTACCGCGACGGGTCTTCGGGAGCATCGGTTCCGCCGTAGCCGCGCATGTCGGGCGCGACCGTCCGGTAGCCTGCAGCCGACAGCGCCGCCAGTTGGACACGCCAAGAATTCCATCCCTCTGGAAAGCCATGGCACAGCACCACCAGCGGCCCCTCACCCTGCTCGGCAATTCGCATCCGGATGCCGTTGATCGAAAGCGTCTGCAGGAAAGGCTCGGAGGTCGACGTCATAGGAGCCTCAAGCGGCGACATCGGCCAGCAAGGCCTTAAGTTTGGTTGCGGCAGGCCCGGCTTTGGCGCCGAAGGATTTCAACAGCGCGAGCCGTTCCTCGTCTTCGGGCTTCAGATCGCGCGCATACACGGCGATCGCGTTAAGGCGGCATTTCATCTGCCACGCCATCAGATCCGCACGCTGCCCCCAGCGCCCACCGTTGACGAGATTCTGCAGCCACATGCGAAGCCAGTCGATCGGCCGCTCAGGGCTGGGCACCACGCCGCACAACTGGTTCTTCTCGGCGTCGTCGGCGACGTGGCTCTCTGCCCAGGCGATCAAAGCGGCGCTGAAGAGCGGCTGGCAGGTTCGCACCATCAGAAGGTTGATGCGCTTGCCGTCGAAGACGGGAATGTTGGGCGGCGCAACGATGGCGCAGGCGGAGCAGTCGACGTAAAGCGTGTCGGGGTCGGCCGAAACGACGCCCCGGTCGAGCACGATCTGCGCGGGCTCGACGCGGCGCAGGTGGCCGAGGCGCACCACGTCCTTGATGCGCCGCAATTGCGCCAGCTCGCCCAGCGAGACTACGGCACAGCGATAGGTCGTCGGCTCAACCTCGGGATCGATGCGCAGGAGCAGCTCGCGCGCCTCGAGCCGCGCGAACAGGTCGGCGACCGAGTCCGCTGCCGCGACGACGGTCATCTGCTCGACATTGCTGCCGACGCTGCGCTCGAAGTTCTCGATGCCCGGCTGGAAGTTGGCCCGGTTCATCAGCCAGGCGTCGCGCGGCATGATCCAGCGGATGCGCTCGGCAGCGACGCCGGTCTCGAGCAGCCAGAGGACGGCGTCCATGCCGGTCTTGCCGGAACCCACCACGGTGTAGGTCTTGTAGGGTCGGCGCAAGTCCGGCAACCGGTTCAAGGGGATGCATTCAACGCCCTCGGCGACGGCGTACTTGGGCGCGTGCTTCGAGGGCACGGCGGTCTGCGCGTGCGTAGCGTCCACCAGCCTGCGGCGGTACGAAACCGGGCGCGCCTCGCCATTTGTGAGCGAACGGACCACCGCCGATCCATCGGCTTCGTATTGCACCTCCGACATCGGCAGCCATTGCACCCGGCCCGATGGGAGGAAGCGCTCGCGCATGACTCGATCGAAGTACGCCAGCACTTGGGCACCGGACGCCAAGCCGTACAGAGG
>JALYSL010000513.1 GCA_030854825.1 Pseudomonadota bacterium | reverse complement strand
TCACGGCTCTGCTTCGCGCCCACGGCTGGAGCCCGGGCATCGTCTCTCGCGGTTTCGGACGCGAGCGCGAAAACGAGATCCTCGAAGTCAATGCCGGCACCGAGGCGCGACGCGCCGGTGACGAGCCCTTGCTGCTGACCCGGCGCTCCGGCGCTCCGGTTTTCGTCGGCGCCGATCGCGTCGCCGCCGGCCACGCCCTGCTGCAAGCCCATCCGGAAGTCGACGTGATCGTCAGCGACGATGGCTTGCAACATCTCGGTCTCGGCCGCGACGTCGAGGTCGTCGTCTTCGATGAGCGCGGCGTCGGCAACGGCCGGATGCTGCCCGCCGGGCCCCTGCGCGAGCCGATGCCAGAATCAGGGTCGGGCAGCGCCACGAATCCGAAGCGCATCGTCTTGTACAACGCGGCGGCGCCGACCACTCCATTGCCGGGCTTTCCGAGTCGACGTGCGCTGGCCCGTCTGGTGCCCCTCGCAGACTGGTGGCGAGGGGACACCGCGTCCGCCGATGTGCTCGAGCAACTTCGTATGCGTCCTGTCGTCGCCGCCGCCGGAGTGGCTCGACCGCGGCGGTTTTTCGACATGCTGCGCGAAGCTGGCCTGACCATCAACGAGTTGCCTCTTGCGGATCACTTCGACTTCGCCGTCCTGCCCTGGCCCATCGGCACGAGCGATGTCGTCATCACCGAGAAGGATGCCGTCAAGCTGGTCCCGGAGCGGCGAATCGGTGCGCGTGTCTGGGTCGCGGCGCTAGACTTCGAGCCTGGGCCCGGATTCGCCGAGGCCTTGCTTTCCCGGCTCCCTCTTCGGCCACTTGCACAACCGCCCCACGAACCGCATGGAAACACGCCTGCTTGACCTCCTGGTCTGTCCGCTCTGCAAGGGACCGCTGCAGTACTGGCGCCCGCCGCAGCACGAGCAGCACGAGCTTGTCTGCAATGCCGACGGGCTCGCCTTTCCGGTTCGCGACGGCATTCCGGTGATGCTCGAGGGCGAAGCGCGCGCGCTCGACGCGTCGCTCGAACCGACCACTGCGGCCTAGGGCCTGTCGGGCCCCTAGCACCCCAATTTGGTCTTCGACGTCCTGATCCCGGCCCGGCTCGCCTCGGCCCGGCTGCCGAACAAGCCGCTGGCCGAGATCGGCGGCGTCCCCATGATCGTCCGCGTGGCGCGCCGGGCGGCGCAGTCGGGAGCGAGATCGGTCACCGTCGCCGCCGATCACTCGACGATCGTCGCCGCCTGCGTGAACCACGGAATTGCCGCCGTGAAGACCTCCGAGACGCATGCGAGCGGCAGCGATCGCATCGCCGAGGCGGCAGCGCGACTCGGCTTCGGCGGCGACGACATCGTCGTCAATCTCCAAGGCGACGAGCCGATGATCGAGCCGGCCCTGATCGATGCCTGTGCCGCGCTCCTGGAACGGCGCATCGACTGCGTCATGAGCACCGCGGCACATGCCATCCGCTCGAACGCCGACTTCAACAACGTCAACATCGTCAAGGTCGTCATCGACGCCGCCGGCCGGGCGCTCTACTTCTCGCGGGCTCCGATCCCCTGGCCGCGCGACGGCACGCTGGTCGACACCGCTGCCACCCCCTTGCGTCACGTCGGCCTCTACGCCTATCGCGCCGGCTTCCTGCGCCGCTTCCCGGAGCTCGCGCCGAGCCCGCTCGAGGTCATCGAGCGACTCGAACAGTTGCGCGTGTTGTGGCACGGCGAGCGCATCGCGGTCCACGTCGACGATGGCGATCCGGGCATCGGCATCGACACGCCAGAGGACCTCGAGAAGGCGCGCCGGCTCTTCGCCGCCCACGGCGGTGCGGGTTTTGCCTGAGCGGTGCGACGAGGCTTCCCGCGGGCTCGCCCCTATGATGCTTGCATCGCCGGCCTGAACGAGATCGACCGACCATGAGATTGATCCTGTTGGGCGCGCCGGGCGCGGGCAAGGGAACCCAGGCCGCAGTCATCTGCAAGCGGTTCGGCATTCCACAAATCTCGACAGGCGACATGCTGCGCAGCGCCGTCAAGGCCGGCACGTCGCTCGGCCTCGAGGCGAAGAAGGTCATGGACTCCGGCTCGCTCGTCAGTGACGACATCATCATCGGCCTCGTCAAGGAGCGGATCGCGCAGCCCGACTGCGCCGGCGGCTTCCTTTTCGACGGCTTTCCGCGCACCATTCCGCAAGCCGAGGCGATGAGATCGGCGGGCGTTCGCCTCGACGTCGTCCTGGAGATCGACGTCCCCGACAGCTCGATCGTCGAGCGCATGAGCGGCCGGCGCGTTCACGTCGCTTCGGGCCGCACCTATCACCTGCGTTTCAATCCACCCAAGGTCGAGGGGCTCGACGATGTCACCGGCGAAGCGCTGATCCAGCGCGCCGACGACCTCGAGGCGACCGTCAAGAAGCGCCTCGCCGTCTATGCCGAACAGACGCAGCCGCTCGTCGCGTACTACGAGCGCTGGGCGGCCTCCGGCGAGACGGGAGCACCGGCCTACCACCGCATCAGCGGCGTCGGCAGCGTCGACGAGCTCAGCGCGCGCGCGCTCGCTGCGCTGGTCTGAAGAAGAGGAGCACGGAATGGAAATCGCAAACAAGGTCTTCATCGTCACAGGTGGCGCGTCGGGGCTTGGCGAAGGCACGGCTCGCATGCTTGCTGGTCACGGCGCCAAGGTCGTCATCGCCGATCTGCAAGACGATCGCGGCGAGGCCATTGCGGCCGAGATCGGCGGCCGGTTCGTCCACTGCGACGTCAGCCAAGAGCCAGACGGTCAACGGGTTGTCGGCGCAGCGGTCGCATTGGGCAAGCTGGTCGGCCTCGTCAACTGCGCCGGTATCGCACCGGCGGTGAAAACCGTGGGCAAGGACGGCGCTCATCCGCTCGCTGTGTTTGCCAAGGTCGTGACGGTCAATCTGATCGGCAGCTTCAACATGATCCGGCTCGCTGCCGAAGCGATGAGCAAGAACGACCCCGAGTCGACCGGAGAACGCGGCGTCATCGTCTCGACCGCCAGCGTGGCCGCCTTCGATGGCCAGATCGGCCAGGCGGCCTATGCGGCATCGAAAGGCGGTGTGGTCGGCATGACCTTGCCGATTGCCCGCGACCTGGCCCGAAGCGGTATTCGCAACATGACGATTGCACCCGGCATCTTCGGCACGCCAATGCTTTTCACGATGCCGGTGGAACTTCAGCAGGCGCTGGCCGCCAGCGTGCCCTTTCCGAGTCGCCTCGGAACGCCGGCCGACTACGCCAAGTTGGTCCACCAGATCGTCACCAACGAAATGCTGAATGGCGAAGTCATCCGCCTCGACGGCGCTATCCGTCTCGCGCCGAAATAGGCGCGCGGCGGATCGCGCCAGGCGCTGGCAGGGCTGCTCCCTCCCCGCTTCGCTCCCCTCCCTCCGCGAGGGAAGCGCCGATCCCGTTGGGCCCGTTTTTTCTCAGCTGGCGCGGCGCGCGTACAGCGCCCAGAGGCGGGCCAGGTCGGCGGTGCCGTCTGCCCCCTGCACCGTCTTGAACGTGGCCTGCGCCTTCGCCTTGTCACCGGCGGCGAGCTGGGCGATGCCGAGATGCAGCTTGGCATCTTCGGGCCGCTTCAGGCCGCCCTTGGCGATGCCTTCCTGAATGGTCTGCACACCCTTGGCGGCTTGACCGCTATAGACCAGGTTCATGCCGATGGCGACGAGGCCGTCACCCGATTTCGCCGCCTGCGCGTCCTGCTCGTCCTTCGCGTGCGATGCCGCGTCTTCCTTGAGCTGCTTGTCGACGAGGTCGCGTAGCCGCTTGTGCCGGCCGGCTTCGGGCCCGGTACCGAGAGCACCGGTCGCGAAGCCCTTGTCGACGACCTGCTTGCCTTCGGTGGGCAGATCGGCCTGCAGGGCCAGCTGGGCCATCTCCATGAAGTCGGCGGGCGCCGTCATGCTGCCGGTGGCGAGCGACAGCCGATAGGCATCGAGCGACAGCCGATCCGAGAAGGTCGACTTGCGCTGGATCCGGCTCATCAGGTCGACCCAGTATTCCTTCTTCGGGTAGTACGTGACGAGTTTTTCGATGGCATAGACGACGCCGTTGCTGTCGCCCTGTTTCGTGGCTGCATTGAGAAGAAGCTTCAAGCGATCTTCGGGCGGCGGCGTGCCAGCGCGCTCGTCGGCCTGGATCTCCGCGGTGAGCTCGCGTACCGCGCCGGCGAGGTCGCCACCGAGATATTGGCTCTGGATGAGCATGGTGCGGATGGCTGGACTGTTGCCGCCTTCCTTGAAGTAGCGCTGGCCCCACTGCATGGCCTTCGCGTATTGGCCGGCACGGTAGTAGCCGACGGCGATCGATTCCAACATCCGCACCTTGTCGGGGCCCGAGACGCGGCCGGTGCCGCTGAGGCTGTCGAACGAGCGCGCGGCGGTATCGACGTCGCCCGCACCGGAGGCAGCGGCCATGCGCATGCGCTCGACCAGGTAGCTTTCGTTGCCGCTGCGCGGGCCGGCGGCATCGGCCTCGCGAACCTTGGCAAGTGCCTCCTTGTAGTGCTGCGACTTGATCAGCGCCTCAGCGGCCTGCAGGGGCTTGCCGATTTCCGGACGAAGCGTCTCCTGCGCGTATGCCATCCCAGTGCCCATCGCCACCGCAACCAACGTCGCCGCCACGGCCTGTTTCGCCCAACCTTTATTTGACGAACTGTTCATTCCCGACCATTCCCAGTTTGGTGACGCCGAGGCGCTGTGCCGACGCGAGCACGAGTGCCACCGACTTGTATTCGACGAGTTTGTTCGGGCGGATATGAACTTCCGGCTGATCGGGCTCGGCCGCCGCCTGCGTCAGGCGCGCCTCCAGCGCGGCGCGGTCGGGCACCGGCTCGCCGTTCCAGGAAATGGTGCCGTCGAAATCGACGTCGATCGTCACGACGACGGGCTCGTGCAGCGGCGGCGGCGGCTTGCCGACCGGCATGTTGAGATTGACGGCGTGCAGCTGCACCGGAATCGTGATGATCAGCATGATGATCAGTACCAGCATCACGTCGATCAGCGGCGTGGTGTTGATGTCCATCATCACCTCGGCTTCGCCGCCGCTGTTGGAGCCTACGTTCATTGACATGGCGTGCCTCTCCTCAGCCTTTGGCCGGCGGTTCGATGATGAAGCTCACCTTCTGGATTGACGCGCGGGTTGCCTGGAACAGGACCCGCCCGATCGATTCGTAGCGCGCGTGCTCGTCGCCGCGGATCTGCACTTCGGGTTGCGGCACCAACGTCGCGATCTTGCTTAGCCTGCCGAACAAAGCGTCGGTATCCGGCACCAGTTGCTGGTTCCAGAAGATGTCGCCATCCTTGTTGACCGAGATCACGATGTTCTGCGGCTTGGTCCGCAGCGCGATGTTGGTTTCTTTGGGCAGCGTCACGGGCACCGTGTGCGTCACCACCGGAATGGTGATGAGGAAGATGATGAGCAGCACCAGCATCACGTCGACGAGCGGCGTGGTGTTGATGGAGGAGACGACTTCGTCTTCCTCGCTGCTCGAACCGACGTTCATGGCCATGATCGGCTCCGCGGCGGTGAATCAGCGGACCGCGGCGCTCATGCGCGCGCCCATGAGCACGCCGTGCAGGTCGGCGCCGAAGCGCCGCACCGCCTCCATGGTCACCTTGTTGCGGCGCACCAGCCAGTTGTAGCCGAGCACCGCCGGCACGGCGACGAAGAGGCCGAACGCCGTCATGATCAACGCTTCGCCGACCGGTCCGGCGACCTTGTCGATCGACGCCTGGCCGGCGATACCGATCGCCGTCAGCGCGTTGTAGATGCCCCAGACCGTGCCGAACAGGCCGATGAAAGGCGCCGTCGAGCCGACCGTGGCCAGGAAGGCCAGGCCGTCCTGCAGGCGGCTTTGCACGTCGTCGAGACTGCGCTGCAGGTTCATCGAGACCCAGGAGTTGTGGTCGATGTTCTCGGTGAGTGCGCCTTCATGGTGCTCGCTCGCTTCGAGGCCGCTGTCGGCGATGAAGCGGAAAGCCGAGCCGGCCTTCAGGCTCTTCGTCGCTTCGCCCACGCTCTTCGACGTGAAGAAGCCGCGCTGGGCCCTCTTGGCCTCGCTCGACAGTTTCAGGCTTTCGTAGAGCTTCGTCACGAGGATGTACCAGCTTCCCATGCTCATGATGGCCAGGATCACGAGCGTGCCACGAGCAACGTAGTCGCCCTGCATCCACAAGGCATTGAGACCGTACGGGTTGTCGACGCTTTCCTTGGACGTCGGCGCGGTGGACATCGGCGCCGGAGCGGCGGCGGCGGCCGTCGTGTCGACGGCTGGAGCGGCCGGTGTGGACGCGGCCGTCGCAGTATCAGGCGCCGACGCCGTCTGCGCCAGGGCGCCCAGAGGTGCAAGGACGCTGGCGAGAAATGCGGCCGACGCCAGCGAGATCGCAAAGCGTGCTGAAAGCGAACGGGATTGGCGCATGATTTTTCTTTCTGACAAAAGGGAGACGAACAAATTCGGAGAGGACGCGGCCTCGGCTGCCAACGGGATCACTCGAGCTTGTAGCTGAACACTTGCCGCACGACGACGTCGCGGCCCTGTCCGACGCACTTGTATGCATCGATGAGGTGAGCGCTGTTGCGCGTGAAGATGGCGTTGGTCGAGCCGATGGCTTTCACATCCTTGATCTGGCCCGCTGCCGTAACAACCCACTCCATGGTCGTCTCGCCTTTGTCGATGCCTTTGCGCTGCGCTTCCACCGGGAAGCCCGAATCGCCGAGAACCGTCGCCACATTGGGGCAGACGACGCCGACGCGGATTGGCGCTGGCGGAGCAGGGGGCGCGGCTACAGCCACTTGCGGCGGCGGCGCGGGTGCGATGGTGACAGGCGCCGGCGGTGGCGTCGCCGTGGTTGCGGTGATGGTCGGTGCCGGCGGCGGCGTGGCGATCTGGATCTCCGGCGGCGGAATGAATGGCGGCGGCGGCGCTTCCAGCTTCGGCGGCGGCG
>JALYSL010000495.1 GCA_030854825.1 Pseudomonadota bacterium | reverse complement strand
GTTCCGGGCCGACCTGCAGCAACGAGCTCGACACCAGCCTGAGGCCGTACGCAAGCCAGACGACGGAGTAGGCGAGCCATAGGCTGAAGAGCGTCGTGCGCAGCGGCGCGAGCGGCGGGAAGAACAGGAAAACCCACAGGAACGCGAGGCCGGCGAGGAGGCCCGGGACGGCGCGCGGCACGAGAACGAGGTAGTCGACGAAGCGGGACCAGCTGTCGTTCTTGCGGTGCGTCGCCAGGCCGATCGCCGTGTAGCAGGCGACCGCCAGCGCGCCGCCGATGACGCCGATGAGCACGGTGTTGACGATGCCGCGAACGAGAGTCGGCTGGCCGAAGACCTCGCGGAAGTGGTCGAGCGTAAGCACGTCGGCGATGCGCACGCCTTCGCCCCAGTTGCTGACGAAGGCGCGCAGGGCGATGCCCGAAAGCGGCACGATGACCGTCACGAACAGCCACAGCACCAGGATCGCGGCGGCGATCCAGCGCCACTGGCCGAGCGGCAGCGGCCGTTGCCGACCGGCCTTGCCTTTGACCGTGATGTACTTGCCTGCGTTCTTGAGCAGGAAGCGCTGCAGCATGACGAGTGGGAAGGTCATCGCGACGATGCAGACAGCGACTGCCGCCATCAGGTGATACGACGGCGTGCCGAGCTTGTTGGTGAGCTTGAAGAGGTAGGTCGCCAGGACTAGATGCCCTTCGGGATCGCCGAGCACGAGGGCCAGGCCGAAGATCTCGAAGCCCAGGAAGAAAACGAGCACGCCCGAGAACAGCAGTGACGGGCGGACCATCGGCAGGCTCACGTCCCTGGCGACCTGGAACGGGCTCGAACCCGCCATGCGCGCGGCTTCCTCGACATCGGATCCCAGGCTCTTCAACGCCGACGCAGCGTAGAGGAAGACGTGCGGAACGTGGGTCAGGCCGGCGATGACGGCGATGCCGGTGAGCGAGTAGACGTTCCACGGCACGACGCCGAACAGCTCCTTCGCCCACACCGAATAAAAGCCGACCGGCCCCGTCGCGACGACGTACCCGAACGCCAGCACCATCGGCGAGACGAAGACCGGCACGAGCAGGAGCGGCTCGATCCAGGTTCGCCCGGGCAGATCGGTGCGAACCATCAGGAAGGCCAGGATGCCGCCGAGCGGCACCGCGATCACGACCATCGACGTCGCGATGATCAGCGAGTTCTCGAGGGCGTCCCAGAAATCGCTGTCGGCGAAGATGAACTCGAACGCGCCGATGCCGAGCTTGTGCGGCATGAAGAACGGCGCATTGAGCAGGCTCTGGTAGAAGATGAGACCAAGGGGCAGGAAGACGGCGAGCGCCGTCAGGCCGATGACGCCGCCCCGCGCGAGGCCGAGGCGCATCTCCTCAGCGACCGGACTTGATCGCCTGCTGCCAGCGCTTGATGAATTCCAGCCGCTTGGTCGGATCGAGATAACCTAGCAGTTCCTCACTCACCGGAATCGGCCGCGCCTTGTCGCCAAGCGTCTTCTGCAGTCCGGCCTCGGTCATCTCGCCCTCGACGTCGGTCCGGATCGAGCCGAGCTCGGCTTGGTTGGCGATGATCGTCTGGCCGCGCTTGGACAGGATGTAGTCGACCCAGAGCTTGGCGGCGTTCGGGTTCTTCGCGGCCTTTGAGGCGAACATGACGCGCGACATGACGAGCGTGTAGTCCTTCGGCAGGACGATGCCGATCGAAGGATCCTTCTTGGCGCGCAAGTGGGCATACGAGGCGAAGATGTTGAATCCGAGCAGGTTCTCACCCGAGCTGATGCGCTCGAGCATCGTTCCCGAGCTCGACTGGAAGCGCGGGCCGACGGCGCCCAGCGCCTTCACGAATTCCCAGAACTGCGGGTTGTACTTGCTGTCCTGCGTAATGAGCATGAAGCCAACGCCCGACTTCTCGATGTCATACGTCGTGACCTTGCCCTTGAGCTTGTCGATCTTCTGCGTCATCTCGCGCAGCAGGTCGGTGTGACTATGCGGGATCTCGTCGCCCGATAGCAGCCGCTTGTTGTAGACGATGGCGATCGGCTCGTAGGTCGTGCCGAAGGCCTCGTTCTTCCAAACCGCCCACTTCGGTATGTGCGCGATCTCGGGCGAGGCGTAGGCCATGGCGCCGCCGTCGGCGGCAAGCTTGATCTGCAGGTCCATCGACGAGCTCCACAGCACGTCGGCCGAGCCGGCGCCGGCGGCCTTCTCGCTGATGAAACGGTTGTAGATCTCGGTCGAGTTCATGTCGTTGTATTCGACCGAGATGCCGGGATAGAGCGCCTCGAAATCCTTGATCAAGGGATTGGCCGAAGCCGTGTCGGTCGTGCTGTAGATGACGACCTTGCCTTCCTTCTTCGCGGCGGCGATGGTGTCACCGTAGTTGGCCGGATAGCCCGCCGGCACCTGTGCTGCGGCAGCGAAAACGACGAGCGCACCGGCGGCGCTCAGCAGGACCTGGCGAATTGCTCTCATGTCTTCTCACTTGGAAAAAGTCTGGAATGCGCCGTGCTGCATGAAAGCGGCAACGGTCGCGGAGCGTCGACTATCGCGCCACAGAAGATTCGCCGCAACCGGCCGAACCCCGACCCCAGTCAGGTGAGCGCGCCGGCCGCCAGCGCCCGCAGGCGCTGCTGCTCCAGCGCGTTCACGTCGACCGTCGAAGCCTCCCACCCCTGCATGTGCTTCAGGGCGATGCCGGCGAGGGCGGCGATCCACTCGTGCTGATCGTTGAGGCAGGGAACATAGCCGAACTCCTTGCCGCCCGCGCCGAGGAATGCGGCGCGGGCTTCCTGGTCTATCTCCTCGAGCGTTTCCAGACAGTCGGAAGTGAAGCCGGGGCACATGACGTCGACACGCCCGACTCCCTGGCGCGCCAAATCGACGAGTGTCGGCTCAGTGTAGGGGCGCAGCCATTCGGCCTTGCCAAAACGGCTTTGAAAGGTCACGACCATGAAGCCGTCGCGCAGTTTCAGCCGATCGGCCAGCAGCCGGCCGGTCTTCAGGCACTCGCAGTGGTACGGATCGCCAAGCGTCAGGGAACGCCGTGGCACGCCGTGAAAGCTGAGGACGAGCCGGTCGGGCCGGCCGTGCACCATCCAGTGATCGTCGACCCGCTTGGCGAGAGCCGAGATGTAGCCCGCGTCGTCGTGATAGTGCTTGACGAAGCGAAGCTCGGGGACGTTGCGGATGGTGCGCAGCCAGGCCGCCACGTCGTCGCACAGACTGGCGGTCGTCGAGGCGGCATATTGCGGATAGAGCGGCAGGACGAGAATGCGATCGGCACCACTCTCTTTCAAGGCGTCGAGTCCGCTGGCGACCGACGGCTGGCCATAGCGCATCGCGTACCGCACCTCGACCGGGTGGCCGCGCTGGCCGAGATAGCCGCGCAACAGCAAGGCCTGCTTTTCGGTCCAGATCCTGAGCGGCGACCCTTCGGGCATCCAGATGCTTGCGTACTTGCGCGCCGAGCGCGCCGGCCGAACCCGAAGGATGATGCCGTGCAGCAGCGGCAGCCAGAGCAAGCGCGGGATCTCGACGACGCGCGGGTCGCTCAGGAATTGCGCCAGATATCGGCGCACCGCCGAAGGCGTCGGCGCGTCGGGTGTGCCGAGGTTGCACAGCAGCACGGCCGTCTTCGCCGCCGTTCCGTGCGCAAAGACGGGCTCGGGCGCAAAGCTCATTGAATGTCGATCAGGATTTGCCGCCGAATTCGAACGGCGTCTGCCGCTGCGTATCGGCGAACTTCATTACCTCGAAACGAACGCACGGGCTGACCGGCTCGGTCGGCGGTGTGCCCAGGCCGATCAGACCGGTGCCGTGCAGAGTGCAGGCGCCGCGGCGCAGGCTGATGATTTCCGGATCGTTGTCGAAGCGGACGTAGGTGCCGTTGTAGCTGAGGTCGGTGAGCTGGAAGGTGCCACCGTGCCAGTCGATGCGGGCATGCGAACGCGAGACGCGGTTGTCGTCGATGATGTAGGTCGCTTGCGGGCTGCGGCCCAGCACCACCGGCAAGCTGGTGCCGGCGTAGATCCGGTTGAGGTCCAGCCAGACGAGGCGAATGCCTTCGGGTTCAGTCGATGCCGGCGCCATGTCGCCGAACGCCGTCGCCGCCGTATCGCCGAAGCGTCGCACCGCTTCGAGCAGATGCACGTGCACCGGCTCGACGCGGCCGCGCAACTGCATCTTGTCGAGGCTGCGAAAGCGCGAGCGCTCCCAATCCTCGATGCCTTCGACGACACCTTGCGTCGCCAGCGTCTCGTTGTCGCCGGCGTGATCGAGCAGACGCGCCGCGACGTTGACGGCGTCGCCAAACACGTCGCCCGACATCTCGACCACTTCGCCGCGCGCCAGACCGACCTGGAGCATGAGCGGCACCGGCTGGGCGATCAGCTCGATGGCGGTGTCGCCGAGCGCGCCGACGCGGGCCAGCGAGTCGTGCATGTCGTCGGCCGCGGCAACGCTCGACGACGAGCTCTCGAACACCGCCATCAGCCCGTCGCCGAGCGTCTTCACGACCTTGCCGTCGTGCGCGGCGACGACGCCTGCGAGCAACGCGACGCTGCGCGTGACGACGGTGGTCGCATCGGCATTGCCGAGCGTCTCGTACATGGAGGTGCTGCCGCGCAAATCGGCGAAGAGCACGGTTCGTTCGTAGACTTGGGTCATGCCGTAAGGTGCGGGCGGGGCATCGCCTTCGAGTTTATCGCGACGGGCGCAAGCAAAAGGGTTCCTGCCTCGCGGCGGGAACCCTTGTCGAACGACGAACGCTCAGAGCGTATCGAGGTAAGTACGCAGCTTGTCCGAGCGGCTCGGGTGCTTGAGCTTTCTGATCGCCTTGGCTTCGATCTGGCGGATCCGCTCGCGCGTCACGTCGAACTGCTTGCCGACTTCCTCGAGCGTGTGGTCGGTCGACATCTCGATGCCGAAGCGCATGCGCAGCACCTTGGCCTCGCGCGGCGTCAAGGAATCGAGGATATCCTTGACCACGTCGCGCAGGCCCGCCTGCATCGCCGCCTCGATCGGCGCTGTATTGTTGGTGTCCTCTATGAAGTCGCCCAGGTGCGAGTCGTCGTCGTCGCCGATCGGCGTCTCCATGGAGATCGGCTCCTTGGCGATCTTCATGATCTTCCTGATCTTGTCCTCGGGGATCTCCATCTTCTCGGCCAGCGTCGGCGCGTCGGGCTCGAAGCCGAATTCCTGCAAGTGCTGGCGCGACAGGCGATTCATCTTGTTGATCGTCTCGATCATGTGCACCGGGATGCGGATGGTCCGTGCCTGGTCGGCGATCGAGCGCGTGATCGCCTGGCGGATCCACCACGTCGCGTAAGTCGAGAACTTGTAGCCGCGTCGGTATTCGAACTTGTCGACCGCCTTCATCAGGCCGATGTTGCCTTCCTGGATCAGGTCGAGGAACTGCAGGCCGCGATTGGTGTATTTCTTGGCAATCGAGATCACGAGGCGCAGGTTGGCTTCGATCATTTCCTTCTTGGCATCGCGCGACGAGCGCTCGCCTTCGTTCATTCGCTTGTTGATGCGCTTGAGATCGTCGAGCGGGACCACGGCGCGCGCCTGCTGGTCGGTGAGCTTTTTCTGCAGCTCCTGCACCGGCGGCAGGTTGCGTACCAGGATGACGCTGTAGGGCTTGCCCGCGCCCGCTTCCTTCTCCGCCCACTTCAGGTTTAGGATGTTCGGCGGGAAGTTCTTGATGAAGTATTCCTGCGGCATGCCGCATTTGTCGACCAGGATCTTTCGCAGCTCGCGCTCGTAGCGGCGCACGTCGTCGACCTGCGAGCGCAGGATCGCACAGAGCTTTTCGATCGTCTTGACGGTGAAGCGGATTGTCATCAGTTCCGAGCTGATCGCCTGCTGGGCCTTGTTGTAGGCGGGCGACTGGTAGCCTTCCTTCTCGAAGGCCTTCCTCATCTTGTCGAAATTGATG
>JALYSL010000467.1 GCA_030854825.1 Pseudomonadota bacterium | reverse complement strand
CCCTCGGCATGTGGCTGACGGCCGCCGCCGCGGCGGAGCGCGCGACGGCCGCGGTCAACGTGCAGCTCGCGCGCTGCGGTGACGACAAGGCCTGCATCGAGTCGCAGCAAAACGCCGCCTTCTCGACCATTCACCAGGCCCGACAACCGGGCATCGACGCCTTGGCACGGGAGGCCGCAGATTCAGAGAATTCTGCCGTCTACGCGATGGCCTTTCAGGCCTGCAGTACTTACGACTCGCGCGTTTCCGCCGCTGGCAACTGCCAGCTCATCAACCTCGAGCGATGGGCGCAGCTCGATTCCGACAACGCCGTGCCGTGGACGTATCTGGCGTCGGCGGCGTTGTCGCGCAACGACGCCGCCGGCGCCAGCGAAGCGCTCTATCGCGCGAGCATCGCCGGCAGCAGCCGCCAGGATTCGTTGCTGGCGATCGCGCGGCCGGCGCTGGCGAGCGGGCTGAGCGACGTCGAGCGCACCCAGATTGCGACCGAGCTGATCGGCCTGTCGGCCGGCCGGGCGCTGCCCCCTTTCGACGCGCCGATGAAGATGTGCAGCGACGAGGCGCTGCGCGACGGCAATCGACGCCAGACCTGCGAAGCCTATGCGTCGATGCTGCTCGACAAGGGCACGACATTCATCGAGCAGCGGCTCGGCATTCGCCTCGGCGAGCGCCTGCGCTGGCCGGCCGAAAGGCTGGACGCGCTGCGCCAGGAGCGCGATGCGCTGGCGCTCGCGATGGTGCAGAACGGCCCGTCGCTGAACGGCTCGTTCAGCTGCGAGGCGCAAAAGCGCGCGGTCGACGCGGTGATCCGCACCGCGCCGCTGGACGAGCTTGGCCGGGCGCGTGCCACGATCGCCGCCTCGGGCAAGTCCCTCGACGAGTGGGCGCGGCTCGGACGCGAGCGACACGACGCGGCTGCTGCGGCTGCCTCGGCTGCAGCCGAGGCGAGCGCCGTGCATTGAGCGTTGCCCGCTTGTTCGAGGTCGTCACATCGTCTTGCCGAAATACTTGGCAATCAGCGCCGGTGAGGTCTCGAACTTGTCGGCACCGAAGCTCGCCGTGAAGCAGACCTCGCCGGGCTTGGCGGGATTGACGAGCAGCGCGACGTAGACCCAGCCGAAATCGGGGTGCTTCCAGAGGACGATGCGCTCCGGCGCCAGGCCGTCATCCTCCACCTTGGGATAGCGGCGCACGATCGCCGCACGAACGGCTTCGGCGTCGGCGGTGTCGAGAAGGGCATGGGGGTCGTCGGCGCGAAAGCGGATCGTCGATGCGTCGACGCAGCTTTCGATCGCGTCGGTGATCGCCATCGCGGACGGCCGCACTTCGTCGCGCGCCCGGGCGGCGCCGGCGCTCGCCAAGGCGAAGCAGGCGATGCCGAAGAGACAAAGCGGCCGGGCCATGACGGGTTGTACCAGCGCGCCGGCGGCAAGCGGCAAACCCGCGTTGGCCCGTTCAGCCGGTGTTGCGCAGGCCTGCCGCCAGGCCGTTGATCGAGATGTGGATACCCCGCTGCACGCGCTCGATGCCGGGATCGTCGGCACGTCGCCGCCGAAAGCGCCGCATCAGCTCGACCTGCAGGTGATTGAGCGGATCGAGATAGGGGAACCGGTGCTCGATCGAGCGCGCCAGCGCCGGGTTCGCGGCGAGCCGGCTTTTCTCGCCGGTGATGAGCGCGAGCGCGTCGTTGGTGCGCTGCCACTCGGCCTCGATGCGGGCGAAGATGCGCCGGCCGAGTTTGGCGTCGTCGACCAGATCGACGTAGCGCGCGGCGATGCCGAGATCGCTCTTGGCGATCACCATGTCGAGGTTGGAGACCAGCGTCGCGAAGAACGGCCATTCCTTGGCCATGCGCTTGAGCAGCGCCACGCGAGCCGCGCGCGGCTTGCCTTCGGCCAGGAACGATTCGACGGCCGAGCCGAAGCCGTACCAGCCCGGCAGCGCGACGCGGCACTGACCCCAGCTGAAGCTCCACGGGATCGCACGCAGGTCCTCGATCGCACGGCTCGCCTTGCGCGAGGCTGGACGCGAGCCGATGTTGAGCTCCGCGATCTCGCGGATCGGCGTCGCGCTGAAGAAGTAGTCGGTGAAGCCCGGCGTCTCGTAGACGAGGGCGCGGTAGGC
>JALYSL010000466.1 GCA_030854825.1 Pseudomonadota bacterium | reverse complement strand
GCGGGCCGGCTGGATGACGGTAGTGATGGTCTGCAAGGCCTGCGAGAAGCGAAGCAAGGAGCCGAAGCGGCTGGCCGCGAAGGGCCTCGCCAAGTAGCTTCGCCGGGCGTGCCGTGACGCCCGCCTGAACCGGCCTCTCGTCGTGCTCACTTCGTGCATGGGCGCGTGCCCGAAAAAAGCGATCACGGTGGCGACGCTCGGCGCCGGCGGCGTCGTCATGCTCGCCTTCCGGCGCGGCGGCGATGGCGCCGCGGCGGTCGACGCTCTGTTCCCGCCCTACTCGAACTCGACCAGCTCGACGCCCTCGCTGACCTGATCGCCAGCTGCGAAGCGAAAACTCTTGACGGTGCCGGCGCGCGGCGCGCTGATCGTGTGCTCCATCTTCATCGCTTCGAGCACCAGCAGCGGTGCGCCCTTTGCCACCACGGCGCCGGGCGCGGCGATCAGCGCGATCACCTTGCCCGGCATCGGCGAGACGAGGCCGCTGCCTTCTTCCTCGTGCGCGTCGCCGGCGACCCCGAGCGCGTCGGCATAGCCGAGCACGTGGCTGCGGCCTTCGAAGAAGACGTGGCGCCGATCGCCCTGCGCAATCACGCCGGCAACGACGCGCCGGTCGCCGATCCTTCCTTCGAGCTCACCGTAAAGCGTGAGCGACCCCGAGGCCGCGCTGCGCTCGCCGTCGATCTCGAGCTCCCAGCCGCCTTGCGTCAGCGCCGCAGCATCGACCTCGCGCAGCGTCTCACCGCTGCGAAAGCCCATGCGCCACCAGCCGCGGCCGTTCAGTCGCCAGGCGTCGAGCTCGCGCCACGGCGACGCCTCGGCGAGTCCATGCGGCGCCGCGACCCACGACTCGGCAGCCGCTCTCTCGGCCTCGGCCAACGCGGCGACGAGAAAGACGATGCGCCGCGGCTCGCCGATCGGCGGAAAGAGCGCGTCGTGCTCGCGCTCGATCAGCGCCGTGTCGAGCTCGGCACGGACGAACGACCGTGTCGCGACCAGCCGGCCGAGAAACTCGACGTTGTTCGAGACGCCGACGATCCGGTACTCGGCCAGCGCGGTCCGCAGCCGCGCCAGTGCCGCGGCGCGGTCGGGCCCGTGCACGATCAGCTTGGCGATCATCGGGTCGTAGAACGGCGTGATCGAGTCGCCCTCCTCGACGCCGCTGTCGACCCGGACCTCGTCGCTCCCCTCGGGCGCCCGCAGGTGCACCAACTTGCCGGCCTGCGGCAGGAAGCCGCGATCGGGATCCTCGGCGTAGATGCGCGCCTCGATGGCGTGGCCGTGGATGGCGAGCTCGTCCTGGCGCAACGGCAGCCGCTCGCCGGAGGCGACGCGCAACTGCCACTCGACCAGATCGAGCCCGGTGATCATCTCAGTCACCGGGTGCTCGACCTGCAGCCGCGTGTTCATCTCCATGAAATAGAAGCGGCCGTCGGGATGCGAGATGAACTCGACCGTGCCGGCGCCGACGTAGCCCACCGCCTTGGCTGCCTCGACCGCGGCCTGGCCCATCGCGGCACGCCGCTCGGCCGTCATGCCCGGCGCCGGCGCTTCCTCGAGCACCTTCTGGTGGCGCCGCTGCACCGAGCAGTCGCGCTCGAACAGGTAGACGCAATCGCCGAACGTGTCGGCGAAGACCTGAATCTCGATGTGCCGCGGCTTGAGCACGTATTGCTCGACAAGAACGCGGTCGTCGCCGAAGGCGCTCTTCGCTTCACGCGGGCACGACGCCAGCGCGGCCGCGAAATCGGCCGCCGCGTCGACCCGGCGCATGCCCTTGCCGCCACCGCCGGCGCTCGCCTTGATGAGCACCGGATAGCCGATCTTCGCCGCCTCGGCGGCCAGCAGCGCGGGCTCCTGGGCGTCGCCGTGGTAGCCGGGCGTGAGCGGCACGCCGGCGTTGCCCATCAGCGTCTTGGCCGCCGCCTTCGAGCCCATCGCCCGGATCGCCGACGCCGGCGGCCCGATGAAGACGATGCCTTCCTTGGCGCAACGTTCGGCGAAGGCGTCGTTCTCGGAGAGAAAGCCGTAGCCGGGATGGACCGCCTGCGCCCCCGTGGCTTTCGCCGCGGCGATGATCCTGTCGCCGACGAGGTACGACTCGCGTGCCTCGGCCGCGCCGATGTGCACGGCCTCGTCGGCCAGGCGCACGTGGCGTGCTTTTGCGTCGGCGTCGGAGTACACGGCAACCGTCGCGATGCCCATCCGCCGCGCCGTCTTGATGACACGGCAGGCGATCTCGCCCCGATTGGCAATCAAGATTTTCTTGAACATGTTCGGCCCTACATCCGGAAGATGCCGAACTTGGTCGCCGGGATCGGCCCGTTCAGCGTCGCCGCCAGGGACAGGCCGAGGACGCGGCGTGTCTCGGCCGGGTCGATCACGCCGTCGTCCCAGAGGCGCGCGCTGGCGTAGTACGGGTGGCCCTGGTGCTCGTACTGGGCGAGCAGCGGCGCCTTGAAGGCGCGCTCCTCCTCGGCCGACCACGTGCCGCCACGCGTCTCGATGCCGTCGCGCTTGACCGTCGCGAGCACCGCCGAGGCCTGCTCGCCGCCCATGACGCTGATGCGAGCGTTCGGCCACATCCACAAAAATCGCGGCGAGTAGGCGCGGCCGCACATGCCGTAATTGCCGGCGCCGAACGAGCCGCCGATCAGCACCGTCAGCTTGGGCACCTGCGCGGTGGCAACGGCCGTCACCATCTTGGCGCCGTCGCGGGCGATGCCGGCGTTCTCGACTTTCTTGCCGACCATGAAGCCGGTGATGTTCTGCAGGAACAGCAGCGGCACGCGCCGCTCGCAGCAGAGCTCGATGAAGTGGGCGCCCTTCTGCGCCGATTCGCTGAACAGGATGCCGTTGTTGGCGATCACGCCCACCGGCATGCCGTAAAGGCGGGCGAAGCCGGTGACCAGCGTCGCGCCGTAGCGCGCCTTGAACTCGTCGAGGCGCGAGCCGTCGACGATCCGGGCGATGACCTCACGCACGTCGTAGGGCTTCTTCGTGTCCTGCGGGATGAGGCCGTAGATCTCCTTGGCATCGTAGAGCGGCTCCTCGCTCTTCTCGTAGGTGACGGTCTCGGGCTTCTTGCAATTGAGGCTGGCGACGATGCGCCGGGCGATCGCCAGCGCGTGACGATCGTCGTCGGCCAAGTGGTCGGCGACGCCCGACAGGCGCGTGTGCACGTCGCCGCCGCCGAGCTCTTCGGCGGTGACGATCTCGCCGATGGCGGCCTTCACGAGCGGCGGGCCGCCGAGAAAGATCGTGCCCTGGTTCTTGACGATGATGGTCTCGTCGCTCATCGCCGGCACGTAGGCGCCGCCCGCCGTGCACGAGCCCATCACGACGGCGATTTGGGCGATGCCCTGCGCGCTCATGTTGGCTTGGTTGAAGAAGATGCGGCCGAAATGCTCGCGGTCGGGGATGACGTCGTCCTGGCGCGGCAGGAAGGCGCCGCCGGAGTCGACGAGGTAGATGCACGGCAGGCGGTTCTGCAGCGCGATCTCCTGCGCGCGGAGATGCTTCTTCACGGTCATCGGAAAGTACGTGCCGCCCTTTACGGTGGCGTCGTTCGCGATGATCATCACCTCGCGCCCGGACACGCGGCCCACGCCGGTGACGATGCCTGCGGCCGGCGCGTCGCCGTCGTACATGTCAGTGGCCGCGAGCGGCGAGAGCTCCAGAAACGGCGAGCCGGGATCGAGC
>JALYSL010000464.1 GCA_030854825.1 Pseudomonadota bacterium | reverse complement strand
GGCCGCGACAGTCGCTGCAAGCACAGGCGAGCGCGCTGGCGTGGCGCAGCCCACCAGGGTCGCGATCGCGAGCGTGCCGAATACCAGCCAAAGGCGCGGGCGCGGCGGCGAAACGGGTTCGTGCATGTCGTGGATTTTCGCCTTCGTCGTCGGCTTCGCGACGAAGGCAGAGGAGAAACGGGGAATCGGCCCTGCCGCGGGCCGGGACGGTGTAGCGTCGAGCGGCAGCCTGAGCCACGGCATCCGCGAGTTCGTCAACATCAAGTCGGTGCAGGCGCTGGTCATCCCGCGCGGAAGCTGTTCCGTGCCAACCTTCGAGGACCCGATGAGCGCAAACGAGATCCGCTTCGACGACGGCGCCGCCTACGAAGGCTTCATGGGCGCATGGAGCCTGCTCGCGGGCGACACCTTCCTGCAGTGGCTGGCGCCGCCGGCCGGCTGGCGCTGGGCCGACGTCGGCTGCGGCAACGGCGCCTTCACCGAGCTGCTGGTCGAGCGCTGCGCGCCGGTCGAGGTGCAAGGCATCGACCCTTCGGAAGGCCAGCTCGCGTTCGCGCGCAGCCAGCGCGCGCACGGCCCGGTGCAGTTTCGCCAAGGCGACGCGATGGCGCTGCCCTACGCCGACGCCGCCTTCGATGCCGCCGTGATGGCGCTCGTGATCTTCTTCGTGCCCGACCCGGCGAAGGGCGTGGCCGAGATGGCGCGCGTCGTGCGGCCGGGCGGCAGCGTCTCGGCCTATGCATGGGACATGCTCGGCGGCGGCTTTCCCTTTGCCGCCCTGTCGCGGGAGCTGGTGGCGTTCGGCGCACCCGTGCTTCTGCCGCCGAGCGTCGAAGCGTCGCGCATCGAGGCCATGCAGGCCCTGTGGAAAGATGCCGGCCTGATCGACGTCGAGACGCGCACGATCACGGTGGAGCGCACGTTCGCCGACTTCGACACCTTCTGGAAGATCGCGCAGACGGGCCCGCGCATTGCGCCGCGCGTCGCCGCGATGGCTCCCGCTGATGTCGAGCTTCTGAAGGACCGGCTGCGTGCGCGCCTGCCGCCGGACGCTGGCGGCCGCATCACCTACAGCGCGCGGGCCAATGCGGTCAAGGGTCGCAAGGCAGGGTCTTAGGTCGGCGGCACCGCCCCGTGCCGTGACATCGACTGCAGGCAACGCAAATGCACTACACTGGCCGCATGAAGACCGCCACCATCCCGTCTGTTCGCGTCGAGCCTGAATTGCGCGCCGAGGTCGAGTCGTTGCTCGGTGAAGATGAGACGGTGTCCGAGTTCGTCGAGGCTTCTGTTCGCGCGACCGTGCTGCGCCGGCGCAATCAAGCGGAGTTCGTCGCGCGAGGCCAGCGCTCGCTCGAGAGCGCGCGCCGAACAGGAGACTATGTCGACGCCGACGCGGTGGTGGAAGGGTTGCAACGCAAATTGGACGCCGCCCGACGCCGCAAGCCGGCATCGCGGCGGTGAGCTTTCGGGTCCGCCTGACCCGCGAGGCCGAGGCCGACCTGGAGCGACTGTTCGACTTCGTGCTCGAGCGGGAGCGGGAGCTTTCACGGCTTGGCGGTGACCTGGCGCTGGCCGAGCAAGCCATCGCCGCCGTTCGTGCCGGCGTTGCGACCTTGAGAACATCGCCCTTCACCTGCCGCAAGGTTGGCCAGAGCCCGTTCCTCAGGGAGTTGATCATCCCGTTCGGGCATTCAGGCTACGTCGCGTTGTTCGAAATCGTGGATCCGACCGATGTGGTGGTCTCGGCAGTCAGGCATCAGCTTGAAGACGACTATCACTGAAGGTGGCCGGGCCGCTACGGCTTGTTCGCCGCATCGAGCGCCCGCACGAGAAACGGCAGGCTCGTGTCCATGCGGTAGTCGATGTCGGAGTGGTTGTCGTCGAACTCCTCGTAGCTGTGGGCGATGCCGAGCTCGGCCAGGCGCTTGGAGAGGATTCGCGTGCCGTAGTGGATGTGAAATTGGTCGGCCCAGCCGCAGTCGATGTAGATGCCGCGCAGGCTCTTCAGCGCTTTTGCGTGGCGCTTGACCATGTGGATCGGGTCGTGCGCCTGCCAGTGCTTCCAGCGCGCCTCGATGCGCTCGCCGGTCTCGAGGTTGAACGGCAGGCGAAAGCCGTTCGGCGCCTTCGGGTCGGGGTCGTAGGTGGCGGCCATGCACAGGTTCATCACGGTGTGGCCGTCGGCCGGGCCGAGCTTCTTTTTTTTGCGCAAGTCGGCCAGGAAGCGGGCCACGCGGCCGTCGTCGAGGCCTTCGGCGAGGCCCTTGGTGGCGAGCGAGGTCACGTCGACCGGGCCTTCCTTGCGCTTGGGGTGCGCGAACTTGCCGAGCGCGTCGAGCGTGTTCGGCCAGTCGTGGCCGTAGACGAAATCGAAGTACGCATCGCCCGAGTGATCGGCCACCGCGCCCCAGAACTTGGAATAGAGCATGCCATGCACGATGGCGCCGTAGCCGCCCGAGCTCTTGCCGAAGCAGCCGCGGTGCTCGCGCGAGGCGAGCGTGCGGAAGTGGGCGTCGACGAAGGGAATGAGCTCCAGCGTCAGGTAGTCGGCGTAGTTGCCGATGGCCGACGAGTTGACGTACTGGTTGCCGCCGAGCGACGTGAAGCAGTCGGCAAAGACGATGATCGCCGGCTCCATCTTCTTCTGGTGGATGAGCCGCGCCGCCCGCTCGGGCACGTTCTCGCCGAAGCCCTTCCAGTTGGTGTGGCTCGGGCCGCTGCCCATGAAGCCGACCAGGTCGAAGAGGACAGGGAAGCGGCGCGAGGCGAACTCGGCGGCGTCGTATTGCGGCGGCAGCCAGACGTGGAGCGGGCGTACGAAAGGGTCGCCGAGGGCATTGCCCTTGAGCACTTTGGACGTGTGCGTGAGGTTGGCCAGGCGGCCGGGCGAACCTTGAGGATGTTTGATCGGCACGATGAGTCTCCGGAGGCGTCAGGGCGACGATAGCAATGTGCGGAATTTGCACATTGCAGGCTCCGACAGCCACCAGCGAGGGCGATTGAAACCAGCTACCGGAACCGGTCAGCCGGCCAAGGCGACTTCGGGTCGCAAGCCCAGGCGCTTCGCCCGCCGCGCGAAGCCACGATCATCGAAGGTCACCAGTCGCTCGCATGCTGTGCTGCAGGCCCAGTGCAGTGCATCGGCGAAGTCGAGACCGCGCTGGTGCTGCGCGACTGCCTCGCGCACGGCCTCCCAGCGTTCAACGGTGACGTGCGGCATGCCCAGCAAATGCTCCATGGCACGGCAAAAATCGGCCGATGTCAGCTCGTAGAAGCCGCGCAGAACCCACTCGAACTCGAGTACCACGGTCAGCGGCACGAACAGCGCGGGCGATTCGACCACCACTCTCCGGGCGACCGGTCGCTGCCGCTTCGCATCGGGATCGGCCGGATCGTCGCAATAGAACCGGGCGAGGATGCTGGTGTCGACCGCGATCATTTGCTGGCGCCCACTCGCTTGAGCAGGGCTGCCGCGTCGAACTCCGAGAGCCGACGCGATGCCCCTTTGCGGGCGGGCCGGGCGATGCGAAACATGCCGTACCCGGCGGCCGGATCGGCCGGCGCGATGCGCTGCCGCCGCACGATCAGCCGGATCACGCCGCCCTCATCGACGAATTCGACCTGCGTGCCGGGCGTGAGCTCATGTCGCGCCCGGATGTCGGCCGGAATGACGATCTGACCCTTGGCCGTAAGCGTGGCGATGGGCATGGGCATTTCCCGAGACGAGCGGTGTGCCATTCTAACGGCACCGTGCTTACCATGTAAGCGAACCCGCGCGGAGCCGCGAGGGAACGACGGGGCCAGCCGCCACGTTGCCGTAGCATGTCGGCGCGTTCGGCGCGCCCTTTGCCGCTGCAGCGCGCGCCCATGAAGAAATTGCGGACAGCACTTTTGGCGGCGGCAACGCTGCTCATTACCACCGCCTACGCGCAGGACACGCTGCCGGCGCAAAAGGAATATCCGCCCAAGGACGGCGGCACCGGCCCCGTCGTCGTGCTGGTCTCGGGCCAGACCGGCCCCGGCAACTACAACGGGCTCGCGTCGGGCCTGGCCGAGCAAGGATTCGACGTCGTGCTGGTCGACGGCAACGACTTCTGGGCCAAGGGCGTCGCCGGAGGCAAGCTGCTTCTCGGCGTCATCGAGCACGCGCAAACAGGTTCGCATGCGGCGCCGGGCAAGGTGGGCGTGGTCGGCGCATCGCTCGGCGGTGCCACCGCATTGACCTACGCCACGCGCATGCCGCAACACGTGGGCGCCATCGTCGCGCAGTACCCGCTGACCAGCTTCATCAAGGACCCCGCCGACTTCACTGGCAAGATGAAGGTGCCGGTGCTGATGCTGGCGGGGACCTTCGACAGCTACAAGGGCTGCTGCCTGATCGACATGGCGCGCAAGCTCGGCGAGGCGGCGAAAGCGAACGGCGCGCCGCTGGAGCTGGTGGAGTACCCCGGCGCCGACCACGGCTTCAGCACCGACAACAGCAAGCACCGCGAGGTCTCCGCTGACTCGCTGCACCGCACGGCCGAATTCCTGCACCAGAAACTGGGCGGGAGCTGAGCCCTGGCGCTCAACGTAGCCGATAGCTGAGCTTGCGATCCTTGCCGACCGTGGCATCGAGGCCGATCCACTGGCCGTCGGCCGCGTACCAGACGTCGACCGGCCGGCTCGCGCCCGAGATGCGATAGCCGTGCGCGGCGACGGGCTCGCCGTGAACCTCGATCCGCGTCTCGGCGAGGGGCTCCACGTGCACGGCCTCGAGCTTGCCCGTCTGCGCGTTGAGCAGCCGGGTTTGCGCGCGCATCGCCGGGTGCCAGTAGGCGAAGCTCATCACGCAGCCGTCGAGCGTGGGTGCCGTGGCAGCGACGTGCATGGCGCCGCGCTCGTCGGCCGCGGCAAGGTGAACCTGGCTCGCCGTTCCGTCGTCGTCGGTCGTCGAGACCAGCGACACCAGGCACGCGCCGCGCCAGTGCTCGACCGCCGTGTGACGGTAGTGATACACGGTGAACCCGAGCACCTTGACGTCGAAGCGCGCCTCGCTCGTCAGCCGGCTCTGCTCGCCTTCGGCCTGGAGCCGAAAGCGGTGCTCGCCGATCGGCTTGCCATCGAGCAGAACCTGGAAATTCCATTCGCCTGAAAGCGGCGACAGCGTGGGCTCGGCCGCCGCGGCCGCGCACGCGATCGCCATGAGCACGGTGGCGATGAGACCACGTCGAGATCGGCGAACGAGCGGCGTCATGACGTTCGGTGCGCCGCCGGCACGTGCACTGCGATGCCGTCGAGCCGGGTCGAGAGCCACATCAGCGCCGGCATCAGGACCGCCCACATGAGCGCCATCGTCACGAGCGCCGTCGCCGGGTCGACCAGGCGTGCGCCGCCAAGCCGTACGCCGCCCGCGAACGACATCGGGCCAAGCACCGCGCCGAGCAGCGCCGCCAGCGCCGGGCGGCGCTTGAGCCAGCGCAGCGTGACGTTCGGCGCCGTAGCGAGAAGGCCCCACAGGGTGACGATCCAGTACGGAGCGAGCCACGCAACGGGCTGACCCGAGGGGTAGGCGATGTGCCCCTGCATCGCGACGACGCTTTCGGCCACGAAGCCGGCCGCGCAGACTGCGGCGACGAAGCGCAGCTCTACGCTGGGACGCGCCGATGCTGCTACATGGAAGGCGATGGCGGCGACGACGCAGACCGTGCCGAGCAGCGGCTGGCCGTACGCGGCGCCGAGGACGGCGGCGAACCAGGCGCATTGGAAGAGCGTGAAGTTGACGAAGAGCTTGCGGCGCGTGGGCAACGCTGCGCGAGCCTGCTCACCCGCGACGCCTGCGACGTTCTCGATCACTGTGACTTGCTCCGTGCCGAATCGGCTCCGCGCGCATAACGCTCTACGCATCGATACGCGAAGGTGACGTGTTCGGATGCCGCGTGACGGGAGCCGGCATCCGCGCCTGTAAGGCGCGAGATGCAAGAGGTTGCAATTGACAGTCGCGCACTGGCGGCAATAGTTCTCGCTGCCTGAACGGTGCGGCACACCGTGCTCGTCCCGAATGCGCCACCCTCGGGAATCTCGGCAAATCCGCCTCGCCGCTGTGGCGCAGGAATGCATCATGGCCACTCTCATCCCCGCCATCGGCACATGCGCGTCGCGCATGACTCCCGGCGAAAGGCGCTTCGCCGAACGCATCGAACAGAAGCTCGACGACGACTACCTCGCCTGGTACGACGTGCCGGTTGGGCCGAAACACGCGCACCCCGACTTCGTGATGCTCCATCCGCGGCGCGGCCTGCTCATCCTCGAAGTGAAGGACTGGCGGCTCGACACCATTCGCAGGGCCGACAAGCAAACGTGGGAGATCCTTCCCGACGGCGTGCCCAAGACGGTCGAGAGCCCTTTGGAGCAGGCCCGCCAATACGCGCACCAAGTGGTCGACGCGCTCGCGCGAGACAAGCAACTCGTGCAGGCCGAGGGCAACTGGCAAGGCAAAGTCTGCTTCCCATGGAGCTATGGCGTCGTGCTCACGAACATCACGCGCAAGCAATTCGACGATGCCGAGCTCGGCGGCGCCATCGAGCCGCACCGCGTCATCTGCAAAGACGAAATGATCGACAGCGTGGGAGCCGAAGCCTTCCAGAGCCGCCTGTGGGACATGTTCCCCACCATGATGCGAGGCGTGCTCACGCTGCCGCAGATCGACCGCGTGCGCTGGATCCTGTTCCCTGAGGTGCGTATCAGTCCGCAGCTCGGCCTGTTCGGCAGCGAAGGTACGGATGACGAGCTGCCCGATCTGATGCGTGTGCTGGACCTGCAGCAGGAACAGCTCGCCCGCAGCCTAGGCGACGGGCACCGCGTGATCCACGGCGTGGCCGGCTCGGGCAAGACGCTCATCCTCGGCTATCGCGCCGAGCAGCTCGCGCAGGCCACCTCGAGCAACAAGCCGATCCTGATCCTTTGCTACAACGCGCCGCTGGCCACAAAACTCGAAGCAGTGATGGCCGCGAAGGGCTTGGGCGACCGGGTGACGGTGTGCACATTTCACAGCTGGTGTCGCCAGCAGCTCGTCGCCTTCGGGCAGCCCGTCCCGCAGGGCAAGGACATGTTCGATCGATGGATCGAAAGCGTGATCCGCGGCGTCGAGCGAGGGCAGATTCCCGGCGGCCAGTACCAGGCGATCCTCATCGACGAGGGCCACGACTTCAAGCCCGAATGGCTGAAGCTGGTGACGCAGATGGTCGACCCCAACACCAACAGCCTGCTGCTGCTCTACGACGACGCACAGAGCATCTACGAGCGCGGCCGCAGCAAGCAGTTCAGCTTCAAGAGCGTGGGCATCCAGGCGCAGGGCCGCACAACGATCCTGAAGATCAACTATCGCAACTCGAAGCAGATTCTCAACACGGCGAGCCAGATCGCCGCCGAGTTCCTGCGCGCGGAAGACTCGGGCGACGACGGCGTGCCACGCGTGCACCCCATCAGCTGTGGCAAGGAAGGCCACGCGCCGCTGGTCATTCGCCTGCCCAGCCTGCGCGACGAGGCTTCGAAGGTGGCCGACCTCCTTGCCGGTGCGCACCAGCAGGGGCACAGCTGGGGCGACATGGCGGTGCTGTGCCGGCACTACCGCGAGATGGAGCACTGCGCCACGGCATTGCAGCAGCGCAGGCTGCCGCACCAAGTGCGAAACAGCTCTGGCAGGTACGACCCGACGACCGACACCATCAAGGTGATGACGATGCACGTGAGCAAGGGGCTGGAGTTTCCGGTCGTGGCGCTGGTGGGCGTGGGCGGCATGCCGGGGCCGAAGGAGGATGAATCGGAGGAAGCACGGTTGTTCTACGTCGCGGCGACGCGGGCGACCGAGGCGCTGTACATCACGCTGAGCGGGGAAGGCGGGTTTGCCAACCGGCTCCCCCAGTCAGCGCAGATGCGGGTCGAGGCGCTGGCCTGAACAGCGGCTTCCCGGAAGGCCCGCCTCCTATAGCGAGGTCCGCGGCGTCGATAACCGATGGGCCCCGCATAGACAATGCGGCCCTATCCGGCGAGCACCTTTACCAATCCCGATCCACGACCGACGAAGATCAAGGTCAAGCTCGCCGATGGCAAAGAACGGTCGATCCAGCACGTGGCCGCCACGACCTTCTGGAGCGCCGACGGCCGGCCATGTCTGCTGCAGAGTTTCTCGAAAGCCTCTTCGTCGCATTGCCGGAGTCTTCGAGGACGAAGACGAATTGCGCCGGTTATGCCTGAACGACTGATTCAGCCCAACCAACAATTGTCGTCATGCCGTTCGTACGCGCTCGTCTCGTCTTCTTCGGCCTGTTGAGCCTCGTCATGGCTGCGGGCGGCATGTGGATGCTGGTCAGCGGTGCGGGGTGGCATGACAAGGCCTGGGGCGCCGTGGGCGTGCTGTTCTTCGGCCTCGGCGGACTGGTGGTGCTGCGCTCCGCACCAAAGATGAAGCCTCGCTGATGAGGCAGGTCCGGACCCCGAGGCGAACCCACCCTTTCGTCATCCCGGTCGTTCTGCTCTTCAGCTTGTCCTGGTCACAGAAGCTCTGGATCTGCGTGCCTCTGCTCGTCGCGTGGGCGCTGCTCTTTCCACGCTACGAAGACAAGCGCGCGCTGCGTGCCGCATGTGTGCTCGCTGCGCCATCGCGGTCGGCCAGGCCATCCTCGCCATGATGGCAACCCGCGGATCAGATCCGGCCGACGGGCCCTGGATGTTCGTGCCGCAACTCGTCTTCTCCGGCATGGTGCTGCTGCTCGACGTTCGGCTGCTGTGGGAGGTGTACACGCGGCTTCGCCCACCTGCGGCGGTGGAGGGCCTCCTCTCGTCCAACCCGTGACGGCGTCTTTCTGTCGCCACGCCGGTGGCACGCTGACCCATGCTCGGCGCCGCGGCTCGCGCACACCATTGCCGTCAGATCCAGCTCAGGGCAGCTGCGATGATCTCGGTCGCGCCGGTGGTTGCGCACTCGCCGTGGGCAATCACAAGTCGCTGGGGCTTCCAGCCGAGCACCATTCCTCGTGCAGCGCGCGCACCTTGCCGCGACAGGAAGCTCAGGCGCCATTCGCGTGGCGTGCTACCTTGCGGACCCACCAGGCCATCGAGGCGCATCAACAGTCCCTTCCAGCCCGTGGCATTCGCCTCGGGAAACCGCTGGATCAGATCCCCGAAGATCGCCGTGCGGGACGCGCGGTGAAAGAAGGCCACTTCGTTCATGGCAAGCGATCCACGGAACGCCACCTGATCGATGTCGGTGCTCCACGGCTCATGCTTCTCGTCGTCAAGCTCGGCATCGAAGTGAACCTGCTGCTTCTTGCGGGCAAGACCCGGGGGCGCGTAGAGCCGAGCCTCCGGCCAGCGATTTCTCCACTCAGGAAGAAACAAGTGGTGTAGCTTGTTCGGCGTCACGATATGGCCGACGGGTCCGATCGCATCCACGGCGGCGGCCAATTCTTTGGTCAACGCGATAGGCGACCATACCCACAATCTGCCTGTCGAAAGTCGTGCGATTGCCATCCGGGTCGGATACGGAAAACCGTAAAACGAAACCGGCGGTCCATCCGCCAGATAAAGATCCTGTCCGAACGGGACGAGCATCGATCTAGGATACGGCTTGTTCCATCGGCGCTGTTCGTCGGTGGGGAAAGCTCGGCCAGACGGGCGCGCAGCCGTTCGCTGCCCGAAGCCGAATACCCTGGAATCGCCATGTCCAAGCCCGCTCTCACTCCCGACTTCATCGAATCCCAACGCAAGCGCCTCGTGGCTTTGAAAGCCGAGCTCCAGGGCGCCGAAGGCGTCGCCCAGAAGGAGAACAAAGACCTTCAGGAGGAGCGCGGCGGCGAGGCGCGCGAGTACGAGGATGCGGCCCAGGCAATGGACCGCAAGGAAGTCTTGCAGGCGAAGCACGAGGTCGACGCGAAGCGTATCGCCAACATCGACCGGGCCCTGAAGAAGATCGAGCTCGGCACGTACGGGCTCTCCGACGCCAGCGGCAAGCCCATCCCCCACAACCGGCTCGAGGCTTCGCCCGAAGCCGTGCTTACCGTCGAAGAAGCTTCGGCGAAGGAATAGCCGTCGCGCCTGGATCGCGGCTCTTCTCGTCGCAACTGCGCACCCGCGCGTGCTCGGGCGGGTTCAGGTACAGGGCCACCACGTCGAGCCTTGAACGCCGAGAGGCCGCTCCCAATCGGGGAACGGGTTGGCCTTGCGCCCACGTTTCCGAGGGGGAGCGCAGTGCAGAAGCGGGGTCGTCCATGCCGGCTATGACTTCGTATAGCCGGTCATACAGGTAGAGGCGCAGCTACGGAGACCCTTGTTTCAATACCGAGGCCAGCGCGTCCATGACCTCTGGGGCCCGCAGAGCGCTGTTGTGTGTCGCATCAGGAATCGAGATGAAGCGGGCGTCGACTTGATCCGCGACAAGCGCATTCACGTAGGTTTGCGCGAGTTTTGGCGAGGTGTTGGTGTCGGCCGTGCCGGTCAATGCGATTACCTTGACGGGCGCGCGCACCTGATCGGCCCACTTCAGCGGATCTTCGCTGTTCGGCCACCAGTGCCGGCCTGCCCGCCAGGCGCGCAGGTCGCAGGGACAGGACACCAGCACCGCTGCGTTGGCCAAGCCGGGCTGCATGCCGAGCAAATTGGCCGTTGTCGCCGCGCCGCCCGAATGGCCCACCAGCACCGTGCGCGCCGGCTGGTAGTGGGCCTTCAGACGCGCTACCGCATCGCCCACGATCTGCATATTGGTCTTGGTGTAACTGTCGCTGCTACCATGCTTGTCGCCGCTCGAGGTATCCCCCTGCGCGTTGGCGTAACCGGGGCGCCACAGCGCGATGCTCAGGACATGGTCCGCGGCAAAGCGCGCAGCGGCTTGCCGGGCCGGCTTCACGTGCGAGACGGCCGGACCACCATCCGATTGGTCGCCGTGCAGCCAGACGACCATCGCCGCTGGCGGAGCGGGCGGCGGCGCATCAAAGGCCTCGATCACCAAGCACTCACCGCCGCCTGAGACGCGGGTCACGAAGTCTTCGCTGGTGCAAGGGGCGGCGTGCGCCGACGGAATCCACAGCGCCGCCAGCAACGCGCCGAGGGGCATGATGTTTTTTTTCATGCGCGTTCCTTGCTCAGGGTTTCGCGGGCGGTCATCGCGGCCAGTCGCCTTCACGTGGCCATTCTAGGCTGGGCGTTTGGCAGCTGCGTCACACATGCGCGGCACAGCAGCAGTGCCAGCCACTGCTCAACACGGGCGACCATGATGTCTAACCGCGCGCGAGCCACTGCGTCGCGCTGTAGATCGCGAGCCCGACCAGGCCGCCGACGAGCGTGCCGTTTATGCGGATGAACTGCAGGTCGCGGCCGATGTTGGCTTCGAGCTCGCGCGTCATCTCGGCCGCGTTCCAGCTCGACACGCGGGCAACGATGTAGCCACGGATGTCTTCGCGGTAGCGCTCGATCCAGCGCGGCGCCGCACTGCGGATCTGCTCGTTGATCCAGTTGCGCATCGCACTGTCGGCCAGGAGCTTCTCGCCGAGCGAGCGCGTGCCGAGCATGGCCTGCTCGCGGATCGTCGAGCCCGGCTGGGCGAGATCGCCCTGCACCCACGCGATCGTCTCGCTCCAGAGGCCGTGCAGGTAGGTCGAAAGCGCGGGGTGGGCGAGCAGCTCCTGCTTGATCGCCTCGCCCTTGCTGCGCAGCTCGGGATCGTCTTTCAGACGCTCGATGAACGAGGCGGCGAAACCGTCGAAGCGCGAGCGCAGCGGGTGGTTCGGATCGGCGCCCATCTCGCCGACCAGGCGCACCACGCCAGCGACCATCTTCTCGGTGGCGTAGCGCCCGGCGACGTTGTCGAGGCCGACGAAGCGCAGGTACTTGACCTCGGCGGCGATGACCTCGGCCACCTGCGCCTTCAGCGTCTCGTCGTCGAGCATGCGGGCGAGCTGCTGCAGCAGGCCGTCGAGCAGCTGCTGGTGGCGATGCTGGGCAGTGAGCACGTCGAGGAGCTGGCCCGCGAGGCGCGTCACGTCGACCTGCTCGAGGCGGGCCACGACGGTCGAGCGGAAGAAGGTGCGCACGCGGTCGTCGTCGAGCACGCCGAGCGCATAGGCGAGCGCCGACGAGAGATGCTCGGCCAGCGAAGCCGCGTGGCGAGGCTCGGCGAGCCAGGCGGCCAGGCGCGCGGCCGGGTCGAGCTCGCGCAGCTTGGCGAGCACCTGCTCCGTGCTCAGGAAGTTGGCGCAGATGAAGGTCGCGAGGTTCTCGCCGATGCGATCCTTGTTGCTCGGGATGATCGCGGTGTGCGGAATCGGCAGCCCGAGCGGATGGCGAAACAGCGCAACCACCGCGAACCAGTCGGCGACCGCGCCGACCATCGCCGCTTCGGCGAACGCGGCGACGTAGCCCCAGGCCGGGTGCCGGCCCTGCAATGCGACAGCCGCAGCGTAGACAAGCGCCGCCGCGCCCAGCAGCGCGAGCGCGATCCGCTTCATCCGCGTCAGGTCACGGGTTCTCGCTCTATGCGCCGTCGTCGTCGTCATCGCGGCGATTGTGAGCACCGTCGGCGCAAGACTCTTCGCGATCGGAGCGAACCGTTGAGCGAACGGGCGGTCCGCCGAAGCGATCGACGCTCGGTGCGGACCCCTCGGTTTCCCCTAGCGGCGCGGGCGTTAGCATGGCCCCAGGAAACGCGCTGCCGCGCGCCACCGCTTGTTCGCGCGCCCGCCCTGGGGCGCCCGCCCGGACGACTCGAATTCCACGGAGACCTCCATGAACCGCTCGCTCCTCAAGACCTTGACCGCCCTCGCGGCCGCGACTTGCCTCGCGTCTGCCGCCTACGCGGCCGATTTCATCGCCGTGCTCACGGGTGGCACCAGCGGCGTCTACTACCCGATGGGCGTGGCGCTCAGCCAGATCTATGGCAAGGCGCTGCCCAACGCGAAGGTCTCGGTGCAGGCGACCAAGGCCTCGGCCGAGAACCTCAACCTGCTGCAGGCCGGCAAGGGCGAGGTCGCCTTCACCCTCGGCGATGCGCTATCCGATGCCTGGAAGGGCGACGCCGAGGCCGGCTTCCCCACGCCGCTGAAGAAGCTGCGCGGCATCGCCGGCATCTACCCGAATTACATCCAGATCGTCGCCAGCGCCGATTCCGGCATCAAGACGCTGGCCGACCTGAAGGGCAAGCGGGTCTCGGTCGGCGCGCCGAAATCGGGCACCGAGCTCAACGCCCGCGCCGTGCTCAAGGCCGCCGGCATCAGCTACAAGGATCTCGCCAAGGTCGAGTACCTGCCGTTCGGCGAATCGGTCGAGCTGATGAAGAACCGCCAGCTCGACGTGACGCTGCAGTCGGCCGGCCTGGGCGTCTCGGCACTGCGCGACCTCGCCGCCTCGATGAAGATCGTCGTCGTCGAGATCCCGGCCAGCGTGGTCGCCAAGATTGGCGATCCGGCCTACCTGGCGGCCGTCGTCCCCGCGAACACCTACGAGGGCCAGACCACAGACGTTCCGGCGATCGCGGTCCAGAACTTCCTCGTCACTCACGAAGGCGTTCCGACCGAGACGGTCTAC
>JALYSL010000456.1 GCA_030854825.1 Pseudomonadota bacterium | reverse complement strand
GGTAGGAGCCACGTCATGCCCCGCTTTGCCGCCAACCTGAGCACGATGTACACGGAGCACGCATTCCTCGATCGCTTTGCGGCGGCCGCGAAGGACGGATTCACGGCCGTCGAATACCTGTTCCCCTACGAGCATCCGGCCGACGAGCTGGCGTGGCGCCTGAGGGCGTCGGGCCTGCGCCAGGTGCTGTTCAATGCGCCGCCGGGCGACTGGGCCGCGAACGAGCGTGGCCTGGCCTGCCTGCCGGGGCGGCAAGACGAGTTTCGTGCCGGCGTGCTGCGCGCTCTCGACTACGCCGACACGCTCGGCTGCCCTCGCATCCACGTCATGGCCGGCCTGATCCGGGCGGGCACCGATCGCAAGGTCTTGCGGCGAACCTATCTCGACAACCTGGCCTGGGCCGCAACGCAAGCGGCGGCGAGGAAGGTTGACGTGCTCATCGAGCCCATCAACACGCGCGACGTGCCCGGTTACTTCGTGAACCGGCAGGACGAGGCGCACGCCGTCGTCGCCGAGGTCGGCGCCGCCAACCTGAAGGTGCAGATGGACCTGTACCACTGCCAGATCGTCGAGGGCGACGTGGCCATGAAGCTGCGCCAGTATCTGCCCAGCGGGCGCGTCGGCCACATCCAGATCGCCGGCGTGCCGCAGCGGCATGAGCCCGACGTCGGCGAGCTTCATTACGCGTACCTCTTTCGCGTCATCGACGAGTTGAAATTCGACGGCTGGGTCGGTTGCGAATACCGACCCCGGGGCTCGACCTCGGAAGGCTTGGGCTGGCTCGCCGCGGCGTCACGCGCTTGACGGCGAATCGGCGCGCCGCCAGTCGCGTCGATCGTGGCCGAAGGCCGACCACCTCCGCCACACGACGCCGCGGCAAACGCCGACGGCGACGGCCCCGGTGACGGCGAGCATCGCCGCGCTGTGCACACCGACAGCGGCGAGCGCCAGCAGCAGCGAGCCCGATGCCGTGATGCTTCGGGTCGAAGAGCTTGCCAGGCAGAGCGGCATCAGTGCCGGCACCAGCATCAGCCCCGCGCCGTGTGCGGTCGACATCAGGAAAGACCAGAGCGCCAGCGTCGCCTGCCCGGCCGGGGCGCGCCTTCGAAGCGACTCGCGGCGCGAGAAATGAAGCGGCACGGCGACGACCAGCAGCCCGACCACCATCGCTTCGAGCACGGTGCGATCGAGCGACACGCCGATCGCCACCGCGCCTGCCACGAGCGCGATCGATGCTACATGTCCCACGCCGATCGGCAGCAAGGCCCGCAGCGCTTGCGCTCGATCACGTGAGCGCACGCCCCACGCGGCGGCGAGAGCCCAGCCGGTGGCCGGGTTCAACCCGTGCAGCGCACCGAGCCCGGCGACGGCGAGCCACGGCCAGAGGCTCGCCATGGCGTGCTCGCGTTCGGCTCGTGCACGCCGTTCAGGCGTTCGACGCGCAGCACGATCCCGCCTTCACCGCCGGTGCCGGCTCGTAGCGATCGTGGTGACGCACCCATTCCATCTTGTTGGGCACGTCATCGCGCTCGTCGCGGCCCTTGGGCACGAGGTCGAGCATGTCGTACGTGCCCATCATCACTTCCACGCCGCGCCCGAAGGTCGAGTAGGTGTGGAAGATTTCGCCCGCATCATCCTTGTAGAAGACGCTGATGCCGGGCGCTTCGCTGTTCGGGAAGCCGGTCTTGCCGTAGTTGTAGTCGACCTTGCCGTCGACCCGATCGTCGGGATCGAAACTGACGTGGAAGTCTTTGTTGAAGTCGTTGGCAGACGACGAAACCCACCTGAACTTCCATCCCATGCGCGCGCGAAAGCGCTCGAGGTCGGCGAGCGGCCCGCGCGAGACGGCGACGAACGAAACGTTGCGATGCTCCAGGTGCACGTTCATGCCGTCGGCGTGGTCGGCCATGTACGAGCAGCTTGGGCAACCTTGCTCCCAGCCGGGGCCGAACATGAAGTGCTGCACCAGCAGCTGGCTGCGACCTTTGAAGAGGTCGGCCAGCGAGCGCTTGCCCTCGGGCGCATCGAACACGTAGTGCTTCTCGACGCGTTCCCAGGGCAACGCGCGGCGCTCGCGGGCCACCTGGTCGCGCAGATGCGTGAGCTCCTTCTCGTGGGCCATCAGCGACTTGCGGGCGGCAATCCACCGGTCCGCAGAGACGATGGTGTGATCGGTGACGTTGGCTTCGGCAGTGACGGTGGTCATGACTTGCGCTCCTTCAATGATTACGATTGGATGGCCTTCGAGCGGCGCACGGCGCGTACCTTGCCGCTCGCGCCGCCGCCGGCATAGAACAGATTGGCGCCGTCGGATTCGAGGCCGCTCACACTCATGCCGGCCGGCATCGCGAGCCGGTCGAGCACGGCGCCGCTCTTCGGGTCGATGCGGCGGATCTCGCTCTCGTCTCCTTCCCAGGTGCCGTGCCACAGCTCGCCGTCGACCCACGTCACGCCGGTGACGAAGCGGTTCGTCTCGATGGTGCGCAGCACCTTGCCGGTGGCGGGGTCGACCTGGTGGATCTTCTTGTCGCGGTACTGCGCCACCCACAGGCTGCCCTCGGCCCAGGCCATGCCTGAGTCGCTGCCGTGGCCGGGCGCGGGGATCGAAGCCAGGACCTTGCCGGTGGCGGGGTCGATCTTGTCGATGCGCGCCTCGGCGATCTGCCAGAGGTGCTTGCCGTCGAAGGCGGTGCCCGCGTCGCCGGCGTGATCCAGGGTCTGCTTCGTCTCGCCGCTTTCGGGCTCGAAGGCGACCATCGTGCCACCCACGGCGGCCCACACGCGGTGGCCGTCGTAGCTCACGCCGTTCACCTTGATCGCTCCGTCGAAGGGCCCGTACTCGCGAACGATCTCGGCCGCACGCAACGGTGCTTCGGGTCGGCTG
>JALYSL010000440.1 GCA_030854825.1 Pseudomonadota bacterium | reverse complement strand
CTGCCACCCGCCGAAATCGCCTTGTAGACGACGACGCGGCGATCTGGCGAAAGGCGTTCGACCTGCGCCGGCGTCAGCCCGAACGCGTGGTTGATGTCGGGAATGACCTTCATCAGCACCGCGACGTCGGTCAGCCAGTCGAGCCCCGGCACCGGCAGCACGGCGACGCCCGCGGCGACCGCGGCGCGCTTGCTCACCAGGCGACGACAGTGCCGCACCACGGCATCGATCTGGGCGTCGGTGCCGGGCACGACGACCCACGGCTCGTCATGACGCTTGCGCTTGAACAGCTTGCCGGTTCCGAAGGTGGCCAACGAAGTACTTTCGTGAATGCGCGGACGTTCGCTCAAGCAAACGTCTGAGCCCATATTTTCTCAAGCCGCTTCACACTCACCGGCTGAGGGGTCTTCAGCTCCTGCGCGAAGAGGCCGACGCGCAGCTCCTCGAGCCACCAGCGGAACTCGTCGAGCCGTGCGTCGCGAGCGCCGCGCCGCTCGGCGAGCTTCCTCACGTAGCGCTGCTCGAGCGGGCGCAGTTCGGCCAAGCGGGCGGTGTCGCGTGCCGGATCGGCGCGCAGCTTGTCGAGCCGCATCACGATCGCCTTCAGGTAGCGCGGCACCTGCGCCAGGCGCGGCCATGGCGTGGCGGCGAGAAATCGTTTCGGCACGAGCCGCTCGAGCTGCGCGGCGAGATCGTCGGCCACGTCCTTCGGCGGGCGAGCGTCTTTCAGCTTCCGCTGCGCCGCCACGTAGTCGACGAGGATCGCCTGCGCGCTACGCGCCACTTCGCCGGCGATGAGCGTGAGCCGGCCACGACCTTCGTCGACGCGTCGCGCAAAGGATGCAGCGTCGGCCGGCAGCGGCTCGGCAAGGAAGGCCCGATCGAGTGCCAGCTCGACGATCTGGTCGCGCAGCTCCTCGGTGCTGCCGAGCGCCATGTAGCCCACCGCCATCTTCTGTAGATCGTGAATGTTTTTCTCGAGGTACTTGATCGCCTCGCGCAGTTGCAGGGCCACCAGGCGGCGCAGGCCGGCGCGATGCTTGGCGGTCGCAGCCTCGGGCTCGTCGAAAACTTCGATCTCGACATGCGTACCCTTGTCGAGCAAGGCCGGGTAGCCGATGAGCGACTGGCCGCCTTTGCTGATCTCCATGAGCTCGGGCAGGTCGCCGAAGGTCCACGCGGTGAAGCGCGCCGGAGCGGCGTCGGCGACATCGACGATCGCGGGCGTTTGCGGCGAGCGCGGCACGAGCGATGCTTTGGTCGCAGTCTCTTGCAGCGGTTTCGTCGAAGGCGTCGCCAACGACACGGTTGTCGCCGACAGGCGCAGCGCCGCCAGCGCCTGGAACGCCGACCGCGCCTGCGCACCGAGCTCGGCCTTCAACTGCGCCAGATGACGCGATTCGCCGAGCTGGCGCCCATGCTCGTCGATGACCCGCAGATTCATGAGCAGGTGCGACGACAGCTGCTCGTGCTTGAAATCGGCCGCCTTGACCTCAAGGCCGATCAGCGTCTTCACATCGGCGACCATCGTCTCGATCAAGCCGTCGTCGCCGAATGCATGGTGGCCAATGAAGGCGTCGGCGTATTCCGGCAAGGGCACCAGCCGCGAGCGCGGCCGTTGCGGCAAGGTCTTGGCCAGTGCGACGAGCTTGTCCTTCAGCATGCCAGGCACCAGCCATTCGCAGCGCTCTTCGCTGGCGGCGTTGAGCGCATAGATGGGCAGCGTCACCGTGACGCCGTCGCGCACGTTGCCGGGCTCGTGCAGATAGGTCGCGGCGCAATCGATGCCGCCGAGCCGGACCGTGCGCGGAAAGGCTGCCGTGGTGATGCCGGCCGCCTCGTGCCGCATCAGCTCGTCGCGCGTCAGCAGCAAGAGCTGCGGCTGCCGTTTCGATTCGGCCCGATACCAGCGCTCGAAGCTCTGCGCGTTGTGCACGTCGACGGGCACCTGCTGGTCGTAGAAGGCGACGATGAGCTCATCGTCGACGAGCACATCCTGCCGGCGCGACTTGTGCTCGAGCTCCTCGACCTCCGCGATCAGCTTGCGGTTGGCGGCGACGAAGGGCAACTTCGTCTCCCACTCGCCGGCAACCAGCGCTTGGCGGATAAAGATCTCGCGCGCCGCGGCCGCGTCGATGGTGCCGTAGTCGACCCGTCGGTTCATGTAGATGACCAGCCCGTACAAGGTTGCCCGCTCGAGCGCGACGACCTGGCCGGCCTTCTTTTCCCAGTGCGGGTCGAGCAGCTGCTTTTTCAGCAGATGGGCGCCGACCTGCTCGATCCAGCGCACGTCGATGTTGGCGATGCCGCGTCCGAACAGGCGTGTCGTCTCGACCAGTTCGGCGGCGACGATCCAGCGGCCCGGCTTCTTCGACAGATGCGTGCCTGGATGACGATGAAAGCGGATCCCGCGCGCGCCGAGATAGGAGTCATCTTCCTCGCTCTTGCTGCCGACGTTGCCGAGCAGGCCGGCCAGCATCGACAAATGCAGTTGCTCGTAGGTCGCCGGCGAGCTGTTGATGCGCCAGCCGTGCTCGGCGACGACGGTCTGCAATTGCGAGTGCACGTCGCGCCATTCGCGCACGCGCCGCGGCGAGATGAAGTTGTCGCGCAGCGCTTGCTCGTGCTTGCGCGCCGACAACCGGTGTTCGCCATGGCCGCCGCGCGAGCTCTCGAGCCAAGCCCACAGCTTCAGGTCGCCGCTGAATTCCGACTTCTCGTCGTCGAACTTGCGGTGCGCTGCATCGGCCGCCTGCTGCTGCTCCATCGGCCGGTCCCGCACATCCTGCACCGAGAGACCGCTGGCGATGATCAGCACCTCGTGCAGCGCTTCGCGCTCGCGTGCCGCCAGGATCATGCGGCCGACGCGCGGGTCGAGCGGCAGGCGCGCCAGCTCGCGGCCGATCGACGTGAGCTCGTTCTGCTCGTCGGTGGCGCCGAGCTCGCCCAGGAGCTGGTAGCCGTCGGCGATCGCTCGCTTGGGCGGTGCTTCGAGAAACGGAAAATCCTCGACGCTGCCGAGGTTCAGCGACTTCATGCGCAGGATCACGCCGGCCAGCGACGAGCGCACGATCTCCGGATCGGTGAAACGCGGCCGGCTCGCGAAATCGGCTTCGTCGTAGAGGCGGATGCAGATGCCGTCGGCCACCCGGCCGCAGCGGCCGGCACGCTGGTTGGCGGCGGCCTGGCTCACCGGCTCGATCGGCAACTGCTCGACCTTGCTGCGAAAGCTGTAGCGCTTGATGCGTGCGGTGCCGGCGTCGATCACGTAGCGGATCCCCGGCACCGTCAGCGAGGTCTCGGCGATGTTGGTGGCCAGCACGATGCGCCGCGCACTGTGCGGCGCGAACACCTCGTCCTGCTGTTGCGGGCTGAGGCGCGCGAACAGCGGCAGCACCTCGACGCCGGGCGGGTGGTGCTTGCGAAGCTTCTCGGCCGCGTCGCGGATCTCGCGTTCGCCGGGAAGAAAGACGAGCACGTCGCCCGAGCCGGCTGGCGGGACGGCCGGGCGC
>JALYSL010000420.1 GCA_030854825.1 Pseudomonadota bacterium | reverse complement strand
GGCCGATCGACGGGCCATCCTGGAGCGTCACTACCATCCCCATCGTCGCCGGGTCGACGACGCGGTGGCGAGAGAGGTCGCAACGCCGGACCGGCTCGTCCATATCGCGTCGCACAGCTTCACGCCGGAGCTGCATGGCCACGTGCGCACCGCCGACATCGGTCTGCTGTACGACCCCGGGCGACCGGGCGAGGTGGCGTTTTGCTCAGCCTGGCTCGCGGCGCTGAGGCGGCTCGATCCGTCGTTGCGGCTGCGCCGCAACTATCCGTATCTCGGCAAGAGCGATGGCGTGGCGCAGGCGCTGCGCCGCAAGCATGGGCCCGAGGCCTACGTAGGCGTCGAGCTCGAGGTGAATCAGCGCTATGTCGAGCAGGGCGGACCGGCCTGGCCAACACTGCGTCGAACGATCATCGAGTCGCTCGCCGAGGTGCTTCAGCTGCGCGGCGGCACAGCGCCCGAAGGCGGATAGGCCGGCATCGGTTGCGGTGCCGGGTAGCCTTGCGGCGCCGGCTGGTAGGCCTGTGGTGCGCGAGTGACGCGAGTCCGCCCGCCGGTCGTCACCAGGACGACCGGTTCGCCGATGCCCCACGTTTCGTTGCCGATGGCCTGAACGACCGACCGACGCTCGCCGTTTCTCAGCTGCACCAGGATCTCGACGGCGTTTTCTTGCGTCGCGCCCCTTTCGACGGCATTGCCGATGACGCCGCCGACGACGGCGCCGAGGACGCCACCGACGATCGAATCGCGATGGCCGCCGATCGTCGAGCCGGCGACGCCGCCGGCCACCGCGCCGGCGCCGGCGCCGATGCCGCTCTGGCTACCCTGGACGGTGACGGGCCTCACCGAGAGCACGGTCGCGTCGTAGACCCGCGACATGCGCTGCGTTTCGTACGGTCGGATGACGTCGGGGCTGGAGGTTGCACACGCAGTGAGGGAAGCCACGGCGATGACGGTCAAAAGGTTTCTCATGATCTTCTCCTGCAAGGGGTCTCCGATGGCAGTGCAGCGGACGCGCATCAGTTGACCACAAAGGTCTCTCGGGCGCCTTTCGCCCGGGAGAAGACCGCGCAAAGAAGTGTGCAGTTCCGCCGGCCACGTCAGCCGGAGGCTTGTTGCGGCGTCAGCCGTGCAGCCGGCTGTTTCGGGGCACGCTGGCGAGCAGGAATTCCATCTGGTCGGCGAGGATGCGCCGGCCGCGCAGGATCATGTCTTCGTGCAGGCTCGGCACGTACGGCAGGTAGTGCAGCGACATGCGCGCTTCCTCGGGCAGGCGGTTGCCCTTGTGGCCGTTGCAAGGCCGGCAGGCGGTGATGCAGTTCATCCAGGTGTCGCGGCCGCCGCGCGAGGTGGGCACGATGTGCTCGCGGGTCAGGTCGTCAAGGCCGAAGCGGCCGACGCAGTAAGCGCAGACCTGCCGGTCGCGCGCGAACAGCTTCGGGTTGCTGAGCGCGGGCGTGCGCCGCCAGGCCCGGCTGGGCACCGAGCCGCGGACGGCGATGATCGGGTGCACCTCGATGCGCGACTGCAGGCCGGTGCGCCGCTGCACGCCGCCGCGCAACACGTGAAACGTGTCGCCGAGAGTCCACGCGACGCCATCGCTGGCATAGAGCACGGCCGCTTCCTTGGCCGAGATCCAGGCCTGCGGGCGGCCGGACATGTCGAGCTGCAGAACTTCCATCAACCGCGAGCGTAATGCATGATTGCAGCCGCGTTCAAGACGTGACGGCATCAAAGGCGCCGCTCGATGCGCCGACGCTACGCCGATCGGCCGGGCGCATCCGCCGGATACAGGCCGCGCTGGCGCGCCATCAGGCGTGTCAGGCCGAGCAAGGCGCCGATGTTCGGCGTGGCGACGCCGACCCGCGCGCCGATCTCGTGAACGGAGGCGACGAGCGCGTCGAGCTCGAGCGGCCGGCCGGCCATCGCGTCCTGCAGCATCGAGGTCTTGAAGCTGCCGAGCTTTCTCGCCAGCTTCATGCGCTCTTCGCCCGATTGCTCGATGGCGCAGCCGATGCGCGCGCCGATCGCTGCCGCTTCGGCCATCGTGCGAACCATGAAGTCGAAGACCAGCGGATCGTCGAGGATCGCGTCGCTCGGAGCACCGGTCAGGGCCGACACCGGGTTCATGGTCATGTTGCCCCAGAGCTTGTACCAGACCTCGCGGCGCACATCGACGCTGGCCTCGGCGTCGAAGCCAGCCTCGGCCAGCGCCGCGCAGACGCCTCTCGTGCGCGCCGAATCACCACCGCGCGGCTCGCCGACGATCAGCCGCTCGCCGAAGTTGTGGCGCACGACGCCGGCCTCGGGGCTCGAGGCGGCGAGATGGACGACGCAGCCGAGCACCTGCGCGAGCGGCAGGCGGGCGAGGAGCCGGCCGCCCGGATCGACGCTCTCGAGCGGCGCTTCCCCCGGCAGCGCCGCGGGCAGGAAC
>JALYSL010000399.1 GCA_030854825.1 Pseudomonadota bacterium | reverse complement strand
CGCCGCGGCCAGGCGCCGCCGGAGGTCACAGATCGACGCGCAACCGCGCCAGCGTCTCGCGCAAGACATCGTTTGCCGAGTCGCGCGAGCGGCCTTCGCGCCAGACCTTGCGCGCCTCGTCGGTCTTGCCGTCGTACCAGAGCACCTCGCCGAGGTGAGCGGCGATTTCCGGATCGGGCCGCGCCTGGTAGGCGACGCGAAGCAGGCGGATCGCCTCTTCGCGATGGCCGAGGCGGTATTCGACCCAGCCGAGACTGTCGGTGATGAAAGGCTCGCCGGGGCTCAGTTCGAGCGCCTTCTGGATCAGCGCGCGGGCTTCGGGCAAACGGATCTTTCGATCGGCGAGCGAATAGCCGAGCGCGTTGTAGGCATGCTGATGATTGGGCTTCAGCTCGATGACGCGGCGCAGCAGCCGTTCCATGTCGTCGAGACGGTCGAGCTTCTCGTCGATCATGGCCTGTTCGTAGAGCATGTCGGTGTCATCGGGAAAGGCCTGGTTGGCCTGGGCCAGCACCTTTTCCGCCTCGTTCCACTGCTTGGCTTCGCGCAGCAGTTCGGCCTCGGCCAACAGCTTGGCCCGCGTGTCGGCTTTGGTGCGCTCGGGCACCCGTCGAATCAGCTCGCGGGCCTCGGTCATCTTGCCCTGCTTGGCGAGCAACGAGGCTCGCCGCGACTGCACCTCGAGGGCACGCTGCGAGCTGTCGATGCGGGCGAGCCAACTCTCGGCGCCGGGCAGATCACCTTGCTGCTCGGCGGCTTGCGAAAGCAACAGCCACGCCTGCGTCAGCGCGCCCGTCGAGGTCGACGGCGTGTCGTCATCGTCGTCGGCCGGCGCGGTGTTCGGCGCCGGCGGCGCACCGAAGGTCACGGCGGCGCCGCCTTCGACGAGCCGAACGTAGGTTTCGAGGGCGGCGGTCGCTTCCTTGGGCCGATGCAGCTCGATATCGAGTGCGCCCAGGGTGAGCCAGGGCGGAGCGAGGGTGGGCTCGGTTTGCGTCAGGGTGACGGCCTGTTGCGCCGCGTCGGCAAGACGTTCCCCCGCGGCGAGGGTGCGAATGTAGAGCAGGCGAACCGCCGAGCTCGACGGTGGTGTCGCGATGCGGGTCGTGACGATGGCTTCGGCGGCGGGCGTTGCTGGAAGCATATCGAGCGCGAGCAGCGCCGGGCCGTCGGCGACCGGATCGGCGGCCGCCGCGCGCTGGGCATAGTCGAGCGCCTTGGCGGTGTCACCGGCGAGGAGCCAGCCGCGGCCACTGGCGACCAGGGCAGACGTTCTCGTTTCCGGATCCGCCACGTACGGCTTCATGGATCGATCGATGAGCGCAGCGACGGTATTGCGATCGGTGCTTCGGCCGAGAAAGCGCGGCAGCGCGTCGATCATTGCCGGCAAGGACGGGCGCGGTGCCTGCTTGAGCAGGGCGCCGAGCGGCTCTTCGGCTTCGCCGACGCGATTGAGCGCGACCAGCAGTTGCACCTGGTAGCGCAAGGCCTCCTGCGATGCCGGAAGGGCCTTGCGCCATGCCTGTACGGCGGCAAGAGCCTGATCGCCGGCGCGGGCCTGCAGGGCGATGTCGGTGACGCGACGAAAAAGAGCCTCGTCGTTCGCCCGCCGAGCGGCGTCGAGCAGCAACTGGTAGGCGGTGGCCGTGTCGCCGTTGCGAAGCTCGATCTCGCCGAGCAGCAACTGATAGAACAGCGGCGCGTCGAGGTTGGAACTGGTGACTTCGGGCTGGGTTGCAGCCGGTGCGGCGGCAAACGCAGCGTTCGTTGCAAAGGCAAACACCGCCAGCACGATTGCCGAGACGCGGCCGGAAGAAAAACGAAAAGGGAACGCCGGCATCGTGAACTCCTCAGGCGAAAAACGATTCTAGTGTGGCGCTTGGGCGCCGACAGGCACGAACGCCGCGCGGAAGAGCTCGGCGTTCGATTCGATCGCGGCAGGTCGTGATAATTCCCCAACCCGCGCGCATCGGTGCGCGGCACTGTCTCGTTTCAGCCTTTCGCCAAGGCCTCCGCCATGCCCGAGCTTCCCGAAGTCGAAGTCACGCGGCTCAGCTTCGCCGATCGCATCCACGGTGCCCGTGTCGTCGGCGTGCGGCTGGGCAAGCCGCTGCGCTGGCCACTCGGTCGGACGCCGGCGAGGCTGGTCGCGCAGACAGTCGGCGCGGTCATTCGCCGAGGCAAATATCTCTGGCTGCCACTCGACAGTGGCGGCCTGCTGATGCATCTGGGTATGTCCGGCTCGCTCGCCTTCGGCGAGGCGGCCGCGCCGGGGCCGCATGATCACTTCGATCTCGTCACCGATCGCGGCACGTTGCGGCTGACCGATCCGCGTCGCTTCGGCGCCGTCGTCTGGTCGCCGTCGCTCGAAGCCGGCACTGCCGCCAAGTTGCTGGCGCGGCTCGGCGTCGAGCCGTTCGACGCCGCCTTCGATGGTGAGCATCTTTACGCGGCTTTGCATGGGCGCAAGGTGGCCGTGAAGCAAGCCTTGCTCGGTGGCGAGATCGTCGTCGGCGCGGGCAACATCTACGCGTGCGAGGCGCTCTTCGAGGCGCGCATCGATCCGCGCACCCGGAGCGATCGCATCAGCCGGCCCCGCGCCGGCTTACTCGCCCTGGCCATCAAGACGACACTGGCCCGCGCCGTCGAGGTGGGTGGCTCGACGCTGCGCGATTTTCGCGACGCGCACGGCGCGGCCGGCGCCTTCCAGTTGCAGGCCAAGGTGTACGGACGCGCCGGTCTGCCCTGCGTCCGAGGCGACGGCACGGTGCGACGCATCGTCCAGGGTGGACGCGCGACCTTCTTTTGCCCCGGCTGCCAGCGTCGCTGACGAGCCGCCGCAGAGGCCACCGACGCCGATGAATCGCCCGCGCGTGCGAAACGTCCCGCTGCGGGGTGTGAGCAAGTGTTTCGCGCGGGATCGTTTGACGCTTGCTGCGCTAGGATGCTTCGCGCTCTGTCGCGGCAGCGCCCATACCCTTTGATGACACCCTCATTCGCCACCAGTCTCGACGCCCTCGGCGGCTGGCGCGCCGCCTTGGCCGAGCGGGTCGATGCGCTCGCGAAATTCCTCGCCGAGCATGACCTCGCGCAAGGGCCGGCGACCGAGCAGCTCAGTGCGTTGCGCGAGCGGCTCGGCAACGAGAAGCTGGTGGTCGCCTTCGTCGCCGAATTCTCGCGCGGCAAGTCGGAGCTCATCAACGCCATCTTCTTCGCCGACACCGGCCGCCGCATCCTGCCGGCGACGCCCGGGCGAACCACCATGTGCCCGGTGGAGTTCGGCTGGCGCGGCGACGAGCCGGCTTCGCTCATGCTTCTGCCGATCGAGACACGTCTCGAAGGCCTCGCCCTCGGCGAGCTTCGCGCACAGCCGCGCGCCTGGCGCCGGCTCGATCTCGACGTTCACGACGCCGATCAGCTGGCCCACTCGCTGCTCGAGGTGACGCGAACCGAATGGGTCAGCGAGGAGCAGGCCCGGGCACTTGGCTTCTGGGACGACGAGCATCCCGACGACAACCCGCCACGCGACGAAAAAGGCCTTGTCGAAGTACCCGCCTGGCGGCATGCGCTCATCAACTATCCGCACCCGCTGCTGCGCCAGGGGCTCGTCGTTCTCGACACGCCGGGCCTGAACGCGATCGGAGCCGAGCCCGAGCTGACGCTGAGCCTGTTGCCTTCGGCGCACGCGACCGTTTTCATCCTCGGCGCCGACACCGGCGTCACGAAGTCCGATCTCGCGATCTGGCGCGACCACCTCGGCGCCCACGCGCCGACGCGCTTCGTCGTCCTCAACAAGATCGATGCGCTCCTCGATCCGCTCGCCACGATGGAGGAGGTCGAAGCGCAGATCCTCACCCAGCAGCGCGAGACGGCGCGCACGCTCGGCGTCGGCATGCAACGGGTCTTCCCGCTTTCCGCGCGGCAGGCGCTCGCCGCGCGCGTGGCCGGCGACGAGATGGCCCTGAATGAGAGCCGGCTGCCGATTCTCGAGGCCGCGCTCGGCGCGCAGCTGCTGCCGCAACGACGCCAGGTGCTCGAGCGAGTCGTCCAGGAAGGCGCCTCGCAGATCGAGAACCACGTCGCCCGCCATATCGGCGACTCGCGGCGCCAGCTCGCCGAACAGACACTCGAGCTGCGCGGCCTGCGTGGCAAGAACAACGCCAAGGTTCGGGTGATGCTGAAGCGCGTCGATGCCGAGACCGTGGAGTTCGAGGAATGCACGACCTTGCTGCAGGCGATGCGCGCCGTCCACGCGCGCATGCTGAAGGAGATGCTGGTCGACTTGTCGTCGGATCGGGTTCGCGACGAGGTTGCCGACATGCAGTCGTCGATGGGCACGTCGATCCTGAACCTGGGCGCCAAGAAGGCCTTCCTGGCGCTGTGCGAGCGGTTGCACGCTTCGCTGGCTTCGGTGCAGCGGCGTAACGGCGAGATCCGCGAAATGCTCGGCGCCTCGTTCGCGCGGTTGAACGCCGAGTTCGGCTTCAGCCTGGCGCTCGGCAAGCCGCTCGAGTTCGAGCGCTTCACGAGCGAGCTGCAGCTGATCGAGAGCAACTATGTTCAGTACCTCGGCCTGACGCTTGCGCTGCGCCTGGCCCAGCCGAAGTTCATGGAACAGTTCCGGCGCATGCTGATCTCGAAGTTGCGTGTCGTCTTCGAGAACGCGAGCAGCGAGCTCGAGCTCTGGAACAAGGCGGTTTCGGCGCAGGTCGACTCGCAGCTGCGTGAACGGCGCAAGGCCTTCAAGCACAGGCGCGAGACGCTCGAGAAGATCCAGACCGCGGCCGGCGAGCTCGAGTCGCGCATCACCGAGATCGAGACGCAGGACCAGCGCCTGCTGCAATTCCAGACGCGAGCGAGCGAGCTGGCCGAGGCCTTGCGCGAGCATGCATTCGCCACGCCGCTGGCCACCGATGCGCCGCCGGCACTCGACATTCCGCTGTTCGACGACGCCGTTCCGGTGCCTGAAGAGCACGCCGAAGCCGAGTTGCAACGGCAGGCGTGACGCCGACGCCGGTCGACCTGTGTCGGTGACCGACCGGCGCGCGCCGCCGCTGGCGTTCGCCGAACGCATCGTCGCCTGGCAGAGAACGCATGGTCGCCATGGGCTGCCCTGGCAGCAGCAGCGCGAGCCGTATCGCGTCTGGCTCTCGGAAGTGATGCTGCAGCAGACGCAGGTCGCTACGGTACTCGCCTATTTCGATCGCTTCGTGGCCCGCTTTCCCGACGTGCGCGCGCTCGCCGCCGCGACCCAGGACGACGTGCTCGCGCTCTGGAGCGGCCTCGGCTACTACGGCCGCGCCCGCCATCTGCATCGCTGTGCGCAAGTGGTGGTGGCCGAGCACGGCGGCGAGTTTCCGCGCAGCAGCGAAGCGCTCGCCGAGCTGCCCGGAATCGGCCGCTCGACCGCGGCGGCGATCGCCGCGTTCTGCTTCGGCGAACGGGTCGCCATCCTCGACGGCAACGTCAAGCGCGTGCTGGCGCGCGTTCTTGCGTTCGAAGCCGACCTGGCCGTGACAGCTGCCGAGCGCGAGCTCTGGAGCGCGGCGACCGCGCTGCTTCCGAAGGCGGGCATCGAGGCCTACACGCAAGGCCTCATGGATCTCGGCGCGACGATTTGTCTGGCGCGCTCACCGCGCTGCCTGCTCTGTCCGGTGAACGAGCTTTGCGCCGCCGCGAAAACCGGCACGCAGGAGCGCTATCCCGTGAAGAGCCGGCGGCTCGTTCGCGGCCGGCGCGAAAACATCTGGCTCGATCTGCGCTGGCGTGGCCAGGTGTGGCTCGTGCGCCGCCCCGCGACCGGCGTGTGGGCTGGCTTGTGGAGCTGGCCCGAGCTCGACTCCACGGCGGCGTTCGAGGTTGCCACGCTCGGGTGGCCGGGCGGCGGCGAAGCAATACCGGCGTTCACCCACGTGCTGACCCACTTCGACTGGCGGCTCCAGCCGGTGCGTTGGACGTTCCCGGCGCGAACCGCGGCGTCGACGCTGTTGCCGCTGCTCGCCGCCTGGCCGACCGGCCGCTGGTTCGACGGCGAAGCCGCGCTCGCGCTGGGTCTGCCGGCACCGCTCAGGAAGCGCCTGACGATCGAATAGCGGCGGCGGTCTTCAATGCATGTCGTGCCCGGCACGCATCATGGAGTCGACGATCTCGAGCCGCTCCAGCGGATCGGCAAGCGCCATCAGCTGCTGCCTGGCTTCGACGTCGAGCGGCAGGATCTCGCACCAACGGTTCGCCACCCAGCCGGCGCTGTCGAAGCGACTCGGTTCGAGGAACGGCGCCGCACCCTGCGCGCCGAGAGTGACGATCGCGTCGGCCAGGCTCTTGACGATGCGGAGG
>JALYSL010000386.1 GCA_030854825.1 Pseudomonadota bacterium | reverse complement strand
GACCCGGAGCAGAACCACACCTTCAGCGACCACTACGTCGAGGTCGACTTCGACCTGTCGGACACGATGTTCATCGCGACCTCGAACTCGATGAACATTCCGCCGGCGCTGCTCGACCGGATGGAAGTGATTCGCCTGGCCGGCTACACCGAAGACGAAAAGGTGAATATTGCCTTGCGCTACCTGCTGCCCAAGCAGGCGAAGAACAACGGCATCCGCGACGGCGAGCTCGAGATCACCGAGTCGGGGGTGCGCGGCATCGTCCGCTATTACACGCGTGAGGCGGGCGTGCGTTCGCTCGAGCGCGAGATCTCGAAGATCTGCCGCAAGGTCGTCAAGGCGATCCAGTTGAAGCAGGTGACGGAGAAGGTCACGGTCGTCGACGACAATCTCAACGACTACCTCGGCGTGCGCAAGTTCGACTACGGCCAGGCCGAAAAGGACAACCAGGTCGGCCAGGTCGTGGGTCTGGCGTGGACCGAAGTGGGCGGCGACCTGTTGACGATCGAGGCGGCAGTGATGCCCGGCAAGGGCAACATAATCCGCACCGGCCAGCTCGGCGACGTGATGAAGGAATCGGTCGAGGCGGCGCGCTCCGTCGTGCGCAGCCGGGCCCGGCGCCTGGGCATCAAGGACGAAATGTTCGAAAAGAGAGACGTGCATATCCACGTGCCCGACGGCGCGACGCCGAAAGACGGCCCGAGTGCCGGTGCGGCGATGACGACGGCCTTCGTCTCGGCCCTGACCGGCATTCCGGTGCGAGCGCACGTGGCGATGACGGGCGAGATCACGCTGCGCGGCGAAGTCACGGCGATCGGCGGCTTGAAGGAAAAGCTCTTGGCGGCGCGTCGTGGCGGCATCAAGACCGTGCTGATTCCACAGGACAACGTCAAGGACCTGCAGGACATCCCGGAGAACGTCAAGAACCAGCTCGAGATCGTCCCCGTCAAGTGGATCGATCAGGTGCTCGAATACGCGCTCGAGAGCGTGCCGCAGCCCTTGCCTGACGACGAACCGGTCAAGCCTGCGGAGCCGATTGCCGCCGCGGCGGCAGCGACGCCACCACCGGTGGCCGGGGACGTGCTCACCCACTGATTGCGTAGCCACGGCGAGGCGGCAACGCCTCGCCCTTGCCGCTATACTTCCGGCCTCGTCGCCGAAGCTTTCGGGCCTCGGCGGACGATGCGGGAGTAGCTCAGTTGGTAGAGCGCAACCTTGCCAAGGTTGAGGTCGAGAGTTCGAGACTCTTCTCCCGCTCCAGACACCAGAAAAGGGAAGCCGAGGCTTCCCTTTTTATCGAGAGCAGAACTCGAAAGAAGAACTCGAAAGAGAGCGGCGCGGTAGCAAAGCGGTTATGCACCGGATTGCAAATCCGAGTAGGTCGGTTCGACTCCGGCCCGCGCCTCCAGATTCATGCCCATGACCCTCTACGGCATTCCCAACTGCGACACCGTGAAGCGTGCGCGGCGCTGGCTGGCCGAGCAGGGTATCGAGGCGGCTTTTCATGACTTCAAGAAGGCGGGCGTGCCGCCGGTCGATCTCGATCGCTGGATCGATGCCGCCGGCTGGGTGCGTCTTTTGAACCGCAAGGGAACGACTTGGCGAAAGCTCGATGAATCGACGCGCGCCGCCGTGGTCGATGCCGCTTCTGCGCGCGCGGTGATGCTCGAACATGCCAGCGTCATCAAGAGGCCGGTCATCGAGTGGGGCGACGGCATTGTCACCGTGGGATTCGATCTGGCCCAGTGGCCACCGCGGCGCACCGTGCACGCGACGTGACGGGGAGCTTTCCTGGTACCCGGGGCGGGACTCGAACCCGCATGCCTTGCGGCCGCGGATTTTAAGTCCGCTACGTCTACCGATTTCGTCACCCGGGCGGGGCCGCGCATCATAGGGCTGGCTAAAATAGCACGACCGTTCGATTGATCTTCGCTCGCAGGAGTCGTGTCGATGAAAGTTCTCGTTCCCGTCAAGCGCGTCGTCGACTACAACGTCAAGGTACGGGTCAAGTCCGACGGCAGCGGCGTCGACATCGCCAACGTCAAGATGAGCATGAATCCCTTCGACGAGATTGCCGTCGAAGAAGCCATTCGGCTCCGCGAAAAGGGCGTTGTGACCGAGGTGGTCGCTGTCTCGTGCGGCGTCACGCAATGTCAGGAGACATTGCGCACGGCCATGGCCATCGGCGCCGACCGTTCCATCCTCGTCGAGACCAGTGAAGAGCTGCAACCGCTCGCCGTCGCCAAACTCTTGAAGGCGCTCGTCGACAAGGAGCAACCGGGCCTCGTGATTCTCGGCAAGCAGGCGATCGACGACGACTGCAACCAGACCGGCCAGATGCTCGCAGCGCTCGCCGATCTGCCGCAAGCAACCTTCGCCTCCAAAGTCGAAGTCGCCGATGGCTTCGCCAACGTGACGAGAGAGGTCGACGGCGGTCTCGAGACGCTGAAGATCAAGTTGCCCGCGATCATCACCACCGATCTTCGCCTCAACGAGCCGCGCTACGTGACGTTGCCCAACATCATGAAGGCGAAGAAGAAGCAGATGGACATCTTCAAGCCGGCCGATCTCGGCGTCGATATCAAGTCGCATCTGAAGACACTCAAGGTCAGCGAGCCACCCAAGCGCGGAGCCGGCGTCAAGGTGCCCGACGTCGCGACGCTCGTGGCCAAGCTGAAGAACGAAGCGAAGGTGATCTGACATGGCCGCCAGCAAATCGCTCGTCATCGCCGAGCACGACAACGCGACCGTCCGCCCGGCCACGCTCAACACGATCACGGCCGCCGCGAAGATCGGCGGCGAGGTGCATGTGCTGGTCGTGGGCAGCGGGGCTTCCGCCGCCGCGACTGCCGCCGCCGTGATCGCCGGCGTCGGCAAGGTGCTACATGCCGACAACGCCGCTTTCGCGCATGGCCTGGCCGAGAACGTCGCGGCGCAGGTGCTGGCCCTGGCACCCGGCTACACGCATATCCTTTTTGCGGCGACGGCGTCGGGCAAGAACGTGGCGCCTCGCGTTGCCGCCAAGCTCGATGTCGGCCAGATCTCCGACATCATCCGGGTCGAATCGCCCGACACCTTCGATCGGCCGATCTATGCCGGCAACGCGATCGCCACGGTGCAAAGCCTCGACGCCGTCAAGGTCATCACGGTACGAACGACGGGCTTCGATCCGGCGCCCGCTTCCGGCGGCTCGGCGAGCATCGAGAGCGTCACCTCGATTGCCGATTCCGGCACCTCGAGCTTCGTCGGCTCCGAGATCGCCAAGAACGACCGGCCGGAGCTCACCTCGGCGAAGATCATCGTATCCGGAGGACGTGCACTGGGCTCCAATGAGAAGTTCAACGCCGTGTTGACGCCGCTCGCCGACAAGCTCGGTGCGGCGCTCGGCGCCAGCCGCGCCGCCGTCGATGCGGGCTATGCGCCGAACGATTGGCAGGTCGGCCAGACCGGCAAGATTGTCGCGCCGCAGCTTTATATCGCCATAGGCATCAGCGGCGCCATCCAGCACCTGGCGGGCATGAAGGATTCGAAGGTCATTGTTGCCATCAACAAGGACGCGGAAGCGCCGATCTTCAGCGTCGCCGACTACGGCCTCGAGCAGGATCTTTTCACCGCCGTGCCCGAGCTGGTCGCCGCGCTCTGATCGAACGAGCCGCGCCCGGGCCCGTTCGTCCGACGAATCGGCCGACGGGCTTTTTCTTCGCCGTCGTTTGCCAACCGTCCTTCTGCCTCTCCCGGAGAACCTGCCATGAGCTACACCGCGCCCGTCAAGGACATGCTCTTCTGCATGAAGGAGCTCGCCGATCTCGACGCGATCGCCAGGCTGCCGGGCTTCGACGACGCCGGTCTCGAGACGGCCCAGGCCGTGCTGGAGGAATGCGCCCGCTTCAGCCGCGAAGTGCTGGCGCCGCTCAATCGCGAGGGCGACATGCATCCTTCGTCCTGGAAGGACGGCATCGTGACCACGCCACCCGGGTTCAAGGAGGCGTTTCGGCAATTCGGTGAAGGCGGCTGGCAGGGGTTGCAGCATCCGGGCGACTTCGGCGGCCAGGGCCTGCCCAAGACGATCGGCGCGGCCTGCATCGAGATGATCAACAGCGCCAACCTCAGCTTCGCCCTCTGCCCGTTGCTCACCGATGGCGCGATCGAGGCGCTGCTCACGGCCGGGACGCCGGAGCAGCAGCAACGCTTCATTCCGAAAATGATCTCCGGCGAGTGGACGGGGACGATGAACCTCACCGAGGCGCAGGCCGGCAGCGACCTGGCTCTCGTGCGCACCCGCGCCGAGCCGCTCGGCGATGGTCGCTACAGGCTCTTCGGCACCAAGATCTTCATCACCTATGGCGAGCACGACATGGCCGAGAACATCGTCCATCTCGTGCTGGCCCGCGTCGTCGGCGCGCCGCAAGGGGTCAAGGGCATCAGCCTGTTCATCGTGCCGAAATTCCTGGTCACGGCCGACGGCACGCTGGGCGCGCGCAACGACGCCTGGTGCGTCAGCATCGAGCACAAGCTCGGCATCAAGGCCAGCCCGACAGCGGTGCTGCAGTTCGGCGACCGAGGCGTCGCCGGTACCGAGGGCCGAGGCGAAAGCGGGGTCGCTCCCGTTCCCGGAGCGCTGGGCACACTCATCGGTGAAGAGAACCGCGGTCTCGAGTACATGTTCATCATGATGAATGCGGCCCGCTACGCGGTCGGCATGCAGGGCATCGCGGTGGCCGAACGGGCCTACCAGAAGGCGGCGGCGTTCGCGAAAGAGCGGGTGCAGTCGCGGCCGGTCGACGGCTCGGTCGCCGGCAGCGCGACGATCATTCATCACCCCGACGTCCTGCGCATGCTGATGACGATGCGCGCCTATACCGAAGGGTGCCGGGTGCTGGCGATCGTCGCCGCGGCGGCATTCGATGTTGCCCATCACAGCGAGGATCCGGAAACGCGCAAGCAGAAGCAAGCCTTCTACGAATTCATGGTGCCGCTCGTCAAGGGCTACAGCACCGAGATGAGCATCGAGGTGGCGAGCCTGGGCGTGCAGGTGCACGGCGGCATGGGTTTCATCGAGGAGACCGGCGCGGCTCAGTATCTGCGCGACGCACGCATCCTGACGATTTACGAAGGCACGACCGCGATCCAGGCCAACGACCTGGTCGGCCGCAAGACGGCGCGAGACGGTGGCCGCGTCGCGAAGGCGATCGCGGTGCAGATCGAGGCCACCGAAGTCTCGCTGGCTGCGAGCTCAAGCGATGCTGCGCGGTCAATGAAAAAGCGCCTCAAGGTGGCGCGCGAAGCCTTCGAACAAGTCGTCGATTTCGTCGTCCGCGAAAGCAAGACCGACCCCAACGCGGTCTTTGCCGGCTCGGTGACATACCTCATGCTGGCCGGCAACGTGATGGCCGGCTGGCAGATGGCGCGCGCATTGCTCGCGGCCGAGCGTGAGCTCACCGCACGGGCCGGCGACGCCGCTTTCTTCGAGGCCAAAGTCGTCACGGCGCGTTTCTATGCAGAGCACCTGCTCAGCAAGGCGCCGGGCCTGCGC
>JALYSL010000382.1 GCA_030854825.1 Pseudomonadota bacterium | reverse complement strand
TCACGGCGATCGGCGGCTTGAGGGAGAAGCTGCTGGCCGCGCTGCGCGGCGGCATCACCACCGTGATGATTCCCGAAGACAACGTCAAGGACCTGCAGGAGATCCCTGCCAACGTGAAGAACAACCTCGAGATCGTTCCTGTGCGGTGGATCGATCAGGTGCTCGAGGTCGCGCTCGAGCACGTGCCGCAGCCGTTGCCCGAGGAAGAGCCGGCGAAGCCGGCAGTCGAGGCCGCGCCGGCGGCGGCGGGCGGGGCCGAGCTTTTGACGACGCATTGAAAGCGCGCGCGGGCGAGCCTGGGCGCCCGTTTCTCTGTCTATAATGCGACCCTTCGGTGGCGTCGCGAGGCGCATCGACGATGCGGGAGTAGCTCAGTTGGTAGAGCGCAACCTTGCCAAGGTTGAGGTCGAGAGTTCGAGACTCTTCTCCCGCTCCAAAGGTTGAAGTCAGAGGTCGAAATCCAAAGGTCGAAGAAAGGGAAGCCGGGCGCTTCCTTTTTTTGCCACAATGGTCTGCCGGGTGCCTGCGGGTCCCCGCGGAGCCAGCATGGCGCGGTAGCAAAGCGGTTATGCACCGGATTGCAAATCCGGCTAGAACGGTTCGACTCCGTTCCGCGCCTCCATCGATTTGCAGTTGCAGCGGCTGTTCGCGTTCGATGTGCACGTCCTTGTCCGGCGCGGCCCGGGTGGTGAAATCGGCAGACACAGCGGACTTAAAATCCGCCGCCTCTCGCAAGAGGGCGTACGGGTTCAAGTCCCGTCCCGGGCACCAGGTTCTGCTTTTCACGGACGGCGGCGCGCAAAGCGCGGCCCGAGGCAGCGAACTAGAATCGCTCAACGCATCCGCGATTTTCAGGAACTCCTGCATGAAGATTCTCGTTCCCGTCAAACGCGTCGTCGACTTCAACGTCAAGGTGCGCGTGAAGTCCGATGGCAGCGGTGTCGACATCGCCAACGTCAAGATGAGTATGAACCCGTTCGACGAGATCGCGGTCGAGGAGGCGGTGCGCCTGAAGGAAAAAGGTGTCGCGAGTGAGGTCATCGCGGTCTCGTGCGGCGTGCTGCAGTGCCAGGAGACGCTGCGTACCGCGATGGCGATCGGCGCCGACCGCGCGATCCTGGTGCAAAGCGATGTCGAACTACAGCCGCTCGCGGTCGCGAAGCTGCTGAAGGCGCTCGTCGACAAGGAGCAGCCTGGCCTCGTGATCCTCGGCAAGCAGGCGATCGACGACGACAGCAACCAGACCGGCCAGATGCTCGCCGCACTAGCCGATCTGCCGCAGGCGACCTTCGCGTCGAAGGTCGAGGTAATCGATGGCGCGGCTCACGTCACGCGCGAGGTCGACGGCGGCCTGGAGACGTTGAAGATCACGCTGCCGGCGATCATCACGACCGACCTGCGCCTGAACGAGCCGCGCTACGTTACCTTGCCCAACATCATGAAGGCCAAGAAGAAGACGATGGACATCTACAAGCCCGAGGATCTCGGCGTCGACGTGAGCTCGCACATCAAGACCCTGAAGGTCAGCGAGCCGCCCAAGCGCAGCGCCGGCGTCAAGGTCCCCGACGTTGCGACCCTGGTCGCCAAACTGAAGAACGAAGCGAAGGTGATCTGACATGGCCGTATTGGTGATTGCCGAGCACGACAACCGCTCCGTCAAGGGCGCGACGCTGAATACCGTGACCGCGGCGCTCGAAGTTGCCAAGAGCGACGGCGGCGAGGTCCACCTGCTGGTGGCCGGATCGGACGCTGCCGCCGCGGCGCAGGCGGCGGCGCAGATTGCCGGCGTCACGAAGGTGCTGCATGCCGACGGCGCGCCCTTCGCCCACGGCCTTGCCGAAAACGTCGCGGCGCAGGTGCTCGCGCTGGCCGCCAGCTACAGCCATATCCTCTTTCCGGCGACCGCTGCCGGCAAGAACGTTGCGCCGCGTGTCGCGGCCAAGCTCGATGTCGGGCAGATTTCAGATGTCACCAAGATCGACAGCGCCGACACCTTCGAGCGCCCAATCTACGCCGGCAATGCGATAGCGACGGTGCAGAGCAGCGACCGGGTGCTGGTTATCACGATTCGCACCACCGGCTTCGACGCGGCGGCCGCGAGCGGTGGTTCCGCCACTGTGGAGACCATCGCGCCGGTCGCCGACTCGGGCAAGTCGATGTTTCTCGGCAGCGAGATCGCGAAGAACGACCGGCCGGAGCTGACCGCAGCGAAGGTCATCGTTTCGGGCGGGCGCGCGCTCGGCTCGAGCGAGAAATTCACCCAGCTGCTGACCCCGCTGGCCGACAAGCTCGGCGCCGCGCTCGGCGCGAGCCGCGCCGCGGTGGATGCCGGCTACGCACCGAACGACTGGCAGGTCGGGCAGACCGGCAAGATCGTCGCACCGCAGCTCTACATCGCGATCGGGATCAGCGGCGCGATCCAGCACCTTGCCGGCATGAAAGACTCCAAAGTCATCGTGGCGATCAACAAGGACGCCGAGGCGCCGATCTTCGGCGTCGCCGACTATGGGCTCGTGGCCGATCTGTTCAGCGCGGTGCCCGAACTGGTGGCCGCTCTCTGACGCGCGGCGCTGCCCGTTTGCCGCAGCGCCACCCGGCGGATTTGCTTGCCTGATCTGGCCGCCCGATCTGGCTGCCTGAAGCGATTCGAGGAAATGCCATGAGCTATGTCGCCCCCATCAAGGACATGTTGTTTTGCATGCAGCACCTCGCCGATCTCGACGCGGTCGCGGCGCTGCCGGGCTTCGAAGATGCAGGCCTCGAAACCGCACGGGCAGTCCTCGAGGAGTGCGCGAAGTTCAACGAGGTCTTGACGCCACTGGCCGACAAGCTCGGTGCTGCACTCGGCGCCAGCCGGGCCGCGGTCGATGCCGGCTACGCGCCGAACGACTGGCAGGTCGGGCAGACCGGCAAGATCGTCGCGCCGCAGCTCTACATCGCCGCCGGCATCAGCGGCGCGATCCAGCACCTGGCCGGCATGAAGGATTCGAAGGTCATCGTAGCCATCAACAAGGATGCCGAAGCCCCGATCTTCTCGGTGGCGGACTACGGCCTGGAAGCCGACCTGTTCACTGCGATCCCCGAGTTGGTCAAGGCACTGTAACCGCTTCGCTCCAGACGAAAACAAGGCATCGCGAGCGATGCCTTGAACTTGTAATTGTTGGGAGACCCGAGATGACGTACCGCGCCCCCCTGAACGACATGCTGTTCGACATCCGCCACCTCGCCGGCATCGACGAGATCGCGAAGATGCCGGGCTTCGAGGAGGCGGGATTCGACACGGCGCAGGCGGTGCTCGAGGAGTGCGCGAAGTTCAATGAAGGCGTCGTCGCGCCGTTGAACGTCGAGGGCGATCGCAATCCCTCCAGCTGGAAGGACGGCAAGGTCACCACCACGCCCGGCTTCAAGCAGGCTTTCCGCCAGTACGCGGAAGGCGGCTGGCAGGGCTTGCAGCATCCGGTGGCGGTCGGCGGGCAGGGACTGCCCAAGACGATCGGCGCGGCCTGTGGCGAGATGATCAATGCCGCCAACCTGAGCTTCGCGCTGTGCCCGCTGCTCACGGACGGGGCGATCGAGGCGCTGCTGACCGCCGGCTCCGACGAGCTGAACGCCACCTATCTCGAAAAAATGGTGAGTGGCACCTGGACCGGCACCATGAACCTCACGGAGCCGCAGGCCGGTTCCGATCTTGCGATGGTCCGTACCCGCGCGGAGCCGCAACCGGACGGCAGCTACCGCGTGTTCGGCACCAAGATCTACATCACCTACGGCGAGCACGACATGGCGGAGAACATCGTGCACCTGACGCTCGCGCGGGTGACTGGTGCACCGGAGGGCGTGAAAGGCATCAGCCTGTTTGTCGTGCCCAAGTTCAACGTCGGCAAGGACGGCTCCGTGGGCGAGCGCAACGATGTGCAGTGCGTGAGCATCGAGCACAAGCTGGGGATCAAGGCTTCGCCGACGGCGGTGCTTCAGTTCGGCGACAAAGGCGGCGCCGCGGGCTATCTCGTCGGCCAGGAGAACCGCGGCCTCGAATACATGTTCATCATGATGAACGCGGCACGTTATGCGGTGGGGGTGCAGGGCATCGCGATTGCGGACAGGGCGTACCAGAAGGCCGTGGCGTTCGCGAAGGACCGCGTGCAGTCGCGGCCGGTCGATGGTTCGATGACAGCGAGCGCGCCGATCATCCACCACCCCGACGTGCGGCGGATGTTGATGACCATGCGGGCCTACACCGAGGG
>JALYSL010000372.1 GCA_030854825.1 Pseudomonadota bacterium | reverse complement strand
GTCGATCGCCTCGGCGCCGCTGCAGACGAAGTGAACGACCCAGTCGTGCCCGCTCGGCAAGCGCGCCACCAGCTCCTCGGCGAAGTGGCCCGGCTGCGGGTGGGCGTAGACGGTGGTGACGTGCTGGATCTCGTCGAGCTGGGCCCGCACGGCGGCGTCGACACCGGCGTGCCGATAGCCGACGCTGATGCAGACGTTCTGCGCCATCGCGTCGAGATGGCGCTTGCCGGCTTGGTCCCACAGATAGGCGCCGCTGCCGCGTCGCCAGACCAGCGGCGACTCGTAGGCCGTGAACGTGCCGAGCACCGGCGAGAGAAAGGCGCGGCGCCGCTCGGCGATGCGAGCGGGGTGCCAGTCGAGTGGCAAGGGATCGGCAGTCATGGCATGGCTCGCGGTCGGTGAAATCAGCTCAATCATGCCGCGACATCCGGCGCATGGCGCCGACGATGGCCGCCCGCGACCGCTCGAGCGCGCCGGTATCGCCGGCTGTGTGTGGCGCTGCGGCACCCGGTCGCGCGGTGCCCTGGCGCGAGCCGCAGGTGTAGGTGTAGACCCAGGTGAACTCGGCGCCGAGCAGGAAGATCTGTGACGAGTAGTACATCCAGAAGAGCAGCGCGACCAGCGAGCCGGCGGCTCCGAAGCCCGAAGTCAGGCCGCTCTTGCCGAGATAGAGGCCGATCAGCACCTTGCCGGCGTTGAAGAGCAGCGAGGTGAAGGCGGCGCCGATCCAGACGTCGTGCCAGCGGATCGAAGCGCGCGGCATGAGCTTGTAGATCATGGCGAACATCACCGTCACGAAAGCGAACCCGAGGGCGAAGGTGGCGCCCTGCGCGACGAGCTCCCAGCCGCCGAACACCGGTTGCCACCAGTGGCCGATCGCCGAAATCGCCGCGCTCGCGACAAGCGAGACGATGAGCAGAAAGCCGATGCAAAGCACCATCCCGAAAGAAAGCAGGCGCGAGCGAAGCAGCGAGACCAGACCCGATCGCTTCACCAATGCGGGAGCGCGCCAGATGCGATCGAGCGCGCTCTGCAATTCGCCGAACACGCCGGTCGCGCCGACGAGCAGCACCGTCACGCCGATCGCCGTGCCGATGAAGCCTTCTCGCGGCCTGCTCACGCTCTGCAGCAGGCTTTGCACCGCGCTGGCGCCCTGCTCGCCCATCAGGCCGCGCAACTCGTCGAGGATCTGGCCGCGCGCCGCGTCGGCGCCGAACACCAGACCGGCGATCGACACGACGATCAGGATGAGCGGGGCGATCGAGAACAGCGCGTAGTAGGCGAGCGCCGCGCCCATGCTGGGCGCGTAGTCGTCGATCCAGGACTGCGCCGCCTGCTTCGCCATCGGCCATGCCTGGGCTGCCTTCATATCCGGATTGAAGCGCAAAACCGCGACGCCGACCGGGACGCGACGGCACGGCCGACGAAGGCGCCCGCGGCCGCGCCGGCATATGATCCGCCTCGCAAACCCTTGCTCCCGGCCATGTCGGCCGGCGTGAATCCGTTCGAAACCATTCAGGAGATAGCGATGACCGCTCGTCGATACGTTTTAGCCACCGCTCTCGCCGCCGGAGCTTTCGTTCTCGGCGGCTGCGGGATGATGGGGATGGGTTCTTCCGACTCGTCGTCGATGGCCAAGCCGATGATGGCACCGGGCGACATGGCGGCAACGCTGTCGGCCGCCAGCGAAGTCCCGCCCAAGGCCAGCAGCGGCACCGGCATGGCCAAGATCAACCTCAGTGGCAACACGCTGACCTGGACGGTGACGTATTCCGGCATGACCGGCCCGGTCACCGCCGGCCACTTCCATGGCCCGGCTGCGGCAGGTGCCAACGCCGGCGTGGTGGTTCCCTTCGCTGGAAACCTGTCCAGCCCGATCACCGGCAGCGCGACGCTGACCGATGCGCAGATCGCCGACCTCAAGGCCGGCAAGTGGTACGTCAACCTGCATACGGCAGCCAACCCCGGCGGCGAGATCCGCGGCCAGGTCCACTAGTCGCAGCTCGAACAGCGGCGCGCCCCAGCGGGCGCTTCGAAGCGATGGCGCCTCAGGGCGCCTTCGCTTTTTCCGCTTCGCGCAGGCGCAGCACGCGCCGCTGCACCTTGCCGGTCGTCGTCATCGGCAAGGCATCGATGAACTCGATCTCCTTCGGATATTCGTAGGGCGCGAGCTTGCCGCGCACGTGTGCCTGCAGCTCTCGCGCGAGCTCGGCCGAAGGCGCGTGGCCGAACGCGAGAACGACGAAGGCCTTGACCAGCGCACCGCGCTCGGCATCGGGCTTGGGCACGACCGCGGCGTTGGCAACGGCAGCGTGCTTGACCAGGCAGTTCTCGATCTCGCTCGGGCCGATGCGGTAGCCGGCGGCCTTGAAGACATCGTCGCTGCGGCCCTGGTACCAGAGGTAGCCGTCGTCGTCCATCACCGCCGTGTCGCCGGTGCGGCACCAGCTGGCGTCTGCGTCGCCGGTGAACTTGGCGAGCGTCGCGTCGTCGCGCTTCCAGTAGCCGAGGAAGAACACCGGGTCGCGGTGGCCGTGGATGTCGCGGCGATGCAGGGCGACGTCGCCCGGCGTGCCTCGCGCGCATTCGCGGCCGGCATCGTCGATCACGGCGACGCGATGGCCGGGATACGGCCGGCCCATGCTGCCCGGCCGGGCCGGCCAGCGCCTGGCGCAGTTGCCGACGATGTAGTTGATCTCCGTCTGCCCGAACATCTCGTTCGGCACGACACCGAGCGCGTCCCGACACCAGGCGAAGACAGCGTCGCCGACGGCCTCGCCGGCGCTCATGATGGCGCGAAGGCGCAAGGCGTAGCGGTGGCGCGGCGCCGGCACCGCCTTCATCATCGCCTTCAGCGCCGTCGGGAAGAGGAAGGTGTGCGTGACGCCGTGGCGCTGCATCAGCTCGAAGGCGGTCGCCGGCGAGAAGCGGCCTTGCCAGGCGACGATCTCGCGGCCGAAATACAGCGTCGGCAGCAGCGCGTCCATCAGGCCGCCGGTCCAAGCCCAGTCGGCGGGCGACCAGAACACCGAGTCGTTTTCCGGAAACCAGTTCTGGCTGCAGACGAAGCCCGGCAGATTGCCGATCAGGACCCGGTGCGGCAGCAGCGCGCCCTTCGGTGGCCCGGTCGTGCCGCTGGTGTAGATGAGGACGGCCGGGTCGTCGGCGCCGGTCTCGGCCGGCACGAGGGGCTCGTGATCTTCGCCGAGCAGGCGGCTCCAGTCGGCATCGCCGCGACCTTCGGCGGCGCCGACGGCGACGACGGTGGCGAGCTGCGGACAGAGCGCCCTGGCGCCAAGGAGGTTGTCGATGCCGCTCTCATCGACGAGGGCCAGCCGCGTGCCGCTGTCGTTGATCCGGTATTCGAGCGCCTCGGGTCCGAACAGCATCGACAGCGGCATGCCGACGGCGCCGAGGCGATAGAGCGCGATGTGCGCCACCGCCGTCTCGAAACGCTGCGGCATGACGATGGCGACGCGGTCGCCGCGGCCGACGCCGCGCACCCGCAGCGCCGCGGCGAGGCGGTCGGCGCTGCCATCGAGCTCCGCATAGCTGAAGTCGCGGCG
>JALYSL010000362.1 GCA_030854825.1 Pseudomonadota bacterium | reverse complement strand
GCCTCGTCAACGGCGCGTTCTACGCGTTGCTGTCGCTGGGCCTCGCCGTGATTTTCGGTTTGCTCGGCATTGTCAACTTTGCGCATGGCGCGCTCTACATGATGGGCGCCTTTGTCGCATGGATCATGCTCGACTCGTTCGGGATCAACTACTGGTTCGCGCTGGTGCTCGCGCCGCTGGTGATCGGCGTGCTCGGCGTCGCGATCGAGCGGTTGCTGTTGAAGCACTTGTACAAGCTCGACGCGCTCTATGGTTTGCTGCTGACATTCGGCCTGGCTTTGATTGCCGAAGGCCTGTTCGTTCATCGATTCGGCGTGTCCGGACAATCTTATCCCGTGCCCGAGCTGCTGTCGGGCTCGACCAATCTGGGGTTCATGATCCTCCCCAACTATCGCGCGTGGGTCATCCTTGCGTCGATGATCGTGTGCTTCGCGACCTGGTTCCTGATCGAGAAGACGCGGCTGGGCTCCACATTGCGTGCCGCTACCGAGAACGCGCCGCTGGTGCAGGCGTTCGGCGTCAACGTGCCGGTGATGGTGATGTGCACCTACGGCGCCGGTGCTGCGCTCGCGGCCCTGGCCGGGGTCCTCGCGGCGCCGGTGATTCAGGTCACGCCGCTGATGGGCTCGCATCTGATCATCGTCGTGTTTGCGGTCGTCGTGATCGGTGGCATGGGATCGATCCTCGGCTCGATCGTCACCGGCCTGTCGCTCGGCGTGATCGAGGGACTGACGAAGGTCTTCTACCCCGAAGCCTCGAACGTTGTCGTCTTCGTCATCATGGCCATCGTCCTGGTGCTGCGGCCGGCGGGACTCTTCGGCAGGGAGCGATGATGACCCCGGCAGGCTCTTCACTGGCGGGCCGATACAGCCCGGTCGCCTGGCTCGTCGTCCTCGCCCTGCTGGCGGCGGCGCCGTTCCTCGGCGTCTATCCGGTCTTCATGATGAAGGCGCTCTGCTATGCGATCTTCGCTTGCGCCTTCAATCTGCTGCTCGGCTTCACCGGCCTGCTCTCGTTCGGCCACGCCGCCTATCTCGGCATCGCCGCGTACGCCACCGGCTGGCTGGTGCGCACGGCGGGCTGGTCGCCCGAGCTCGGCGTGCTCGTCGGAACGGCCGCCGCCGCGGCGCTCGGCCTCGTCGTCGGCCTGATCGCGATCCGGCGCGAGGGCATCTATTTCGCGATGATCACGCTGGCGCTGGCGCAGATGGTCTATTTCGTCTTCCTGCAGGTGCCGTTCACGGGAGGCGAGGACGGTCTGCAGGGTGTGCCGCGGGGCAAGCTGTTCGGGCTCGTCTCGCTCGACAACGACCTGGTCCTCTACTACCTCGTGCTGGCGGTCTTCGTCGCCGTCTTTCTCTTCATCATCCGCGTCGTCCATTCACCGTATGGCCAGGTGCTGAAGGCGATTCGCGAGAACGAGCCGCGAGCGATCTCGCTCGGCTACGACGTCGCCCGCTACAAGCTGCTTGCCTTTGTCCTGTCGACGGCGCTCGCCGGCCTGGCCGGCTCGATGAAGACGCTGGTTCTGGGCTTCGCATCGCTTTCCGACGCGCACTGGACGATGTCGGGCGAGGTGATCCTGATGACGCTGCTCGGCGGCATGGGCACCTTCGCCGGTCCGGTGGTCGGCGCCTTCACCATCGTTGGCCTGCAGAACTTTCTCTCGGACCGGGTCGGCTCGTGGATCAGCGTCATCATTGGCGTGATCTTCGTAGTTTGCGTCGTTGCCTTCCGGCGCGGCTTTGTCGGCGAGCTGCAGGCGTGGCTTCGCCGCCGGTCAAACTACACTGCGGATCATTCAGTTGGCAAGGATCCCGGGACATGAGCAAGCGGATGACGAAGGGCGAACTGGACGAAATGCGCACGCTGGGTGCGCTCAACCCCGTGAACTACGCCGTGCTTGCGCTGCCGAACGCCGCCGTCGCGGCCGACGCGAAGGCGGCACTGGGCGAGGCGGGCTTCACGGCGGAAGACATACTCGCATACACCTCGGCGGAGCTGTTCCCCGACCTTGAGACGATGATGCGCAAGGCGAGCGGCGCGGCCGGCTTCGGCTACGAAGTCACCCTCATGCGCCGCTACATGACGCTGGCGAGCGAAGGCTGCGGCTGGCTGTTCGTCTACTCGCCCGAGGAAGCGCAGACGGCAGAGGTCAAGGCGGTGGCAGAGCGCTTCGGCGCCAGGTCGGCGGTTCGCTATGGCCACCTCATGCACGAAGACCTGGTCTGATCGGCAACCCCGGCCGTCAGCGTTTCAGGCCCTACGCGCCTTCGGCGAACAGGCCGCCGCTGCTCTTCGGCGGCGCCACGCCGAGATGCCGGTACGCGGCCATCGTCGCGATCCGGCCGCGCGGCGTTCGTTGCAGGAAGCCCTGCTGGATGAGGA
>JALYSL010000358.1 GCA_030854825.1 Pseudomonadota bacterium | reverse complement strand
GTGTCGTTCAACGACGCGCTCGCCGGGGACCGCGGCAAGACGTTCAAGCCGGCGACGGTCGGGCCCGACGACATCGCGGTGCTGCAGTACACCGGCGGCACCACCGGCGTGAGCAAGGGCGCGGTGCTGCTGCATCGCAACCTGGTTGCCAACATTCTGCAGGCCGAGGCTTGGTACCAGCCGGCCCTGAAGAAGATCCCGGCGGGCGAGCAGGTGGTGACGATCTGTGCCTTGCCGATCTATCACATCTTCGGCTTCAACACGAACATGATGCTGGCGATGCGGATGGGAGGCTCGAACATCCTAATCGCCAATCCGCGCGACCTGCCGAGCATGTTCAAGGAGTTGCGGGGCGAGAAGTTCCACAGCTTTCCGGCCGTCAACACGCTGTTCAACGCCATGGCCAACCACCCCGATTTCTCGAGCGTCGACTGGAGCGGCCTCGTCATCTCGGTGGGCGGCGGCATGGCGGTGCAAAGCGCCACGGCCAAGCTCTGGCTCGAGAAGACGGGCTGCCCGATCGTCGAGGGCTACGGTCTCACGGAGACCTCGCCGTCGGCCACCTGCAATCCCGTCGACAGCACCGCTTACAGCGGCAACATCGGCCTGCCGATGCCGAACACCGAGCTCGAGCTGCTCGACGACGACGGCAACGAAGTGCCGATAGGCACGCCCGGCGAAATCGCGATCAAGGGTCCGCAGGTGATGGCCGGCTACTGGCAACGCGATGACGAGACCGCCAAGGTCATGACCGCGAACGGCTTTTTCCGCAGCGGCGACATCGGCGTGGTCGACGAGCGCGGCTATTTCAAGATCGTCGATCGAAAGAAGGACATGATCCTGGTGAGCGGCTTCAATGTCTATCCGAACGAAGTCGAAGACGTGATGACGCAGATGCCCGGCATTCTCGAGTGCGCTGCCATCGGCGTGCCCGACGAAAAATCCGGCGAGGCGGTCAAGCTCGTCATCGTGCGCAAGGACCCAACCATCACCGAGGCGATGGTGCGCGCCTATTGCGAAGCGAACCTCACGGGATACAAGCGGCCGAAGATCGTCGAGTTCCGCACCGATCTGCCGAAGACGCCCGTCGGCAAGATACTTCGACGCGAATTGCGCGACAAAGCGTGAGATTCCATCGGCGCCCGGTGCTGATACATTTCGCCCCATGTCGAAGCGGTGGGCTACGGTGCTCCGCAGGACGGGAATGGGATAGGTTTCAACGGTGATCTGGGTCAAGACAGACGCGGGACGCGCCGAAATGCAGTCGAGGGCGCTGGTCAAGGATCGCGCCCGGCGCAATCTGCTGCTCCTCGTCGATGGCGCGAAGTCCGAAGAGATGTTGCTCGCCAACCTTGCGGGCATCACGGCGATCGATTTCCAGGAACTGCGCAAGCTCGATCTCATCGCGCCGGCCGCCGGTGCCGTCACGGTCGGCAACGCGTCACGCGCCGCCAGCGCCGACTCATCGCGTCCCACCGTTCCGCAGCCCTTGGCCGCCGGCCCGCTCGACTACGCCCAGTTCACCGCGGCGCTGACCAAGCTCATCTCTGCCAACCTGGGCCTGCGCGGCTTCACGTTGACGTTGGCCGTGGAGAAGGCGGGAACGATCGAGGAGCTGCGCGAAGTCGCGCAGCGAGCCCTCGACCAGATCCACGATCGCAAGGGCGACGCGGTGGCCGCCGAAGCGCGCAAGACGCTCTACGGCGCCTGAACGAGCGGGCCTCGCCGTGAAGGTCGTCGTCGGCCTGTGGCGCCTGCTGCGCGGCGTCGCGCTGCTGCTCGCGGCGATCGTCATCTTCGTCGAGGAGTGGGGCTGGCGGCCGCTGGCTGCCATGGCGGCCCGGCTGGCGACCTGGCCACCGGTCGCGCGACTCGAAGCGCGCATCGTCGCGGCACCGCCGCGCCTGGCGCTGCTGCTGTTCCTGACGCCGGCGACGCTCCTTTTCCCGCTGAAGATCGCCGCTCTCTGGTTCATCGACAAGGGGCGGCCCGAGTTCGGCATTTTCCTGATCGTCCTCGCCAAGAGCCTGGGCACGGCATTCGTCGGCCGCCTCTTCATCCTGCTCGAGCCGCAGCTGATGTCGTTCCCCTGGTTCGCGCGCGCGGTGCGCTGGTGGCAGAAGACGAAGGCGACCGTCCACGGTGCCGTGCGGGCCTCGGCGCTCTGGCGCCGGGCGCGCGCCGCGCGTCTGGCATGGCGCCTCTGGCTGGCCCGGATCACGCACTGATGGCGCCGCGGATCCATCTCGCGCAGGCCTTCGCAACCGGCGACGTGCTGACGCTTCCCTCGATGCAGTCGCGTCACCTGCAGGTGCTGCGCCTGCAACCGGGCAGTGCGCTGCTGCTCTTCAATGGACACGACGGCAACGAGTGGCAGGCGGAGGTCACGCGCATCGGCCGGGCGGAGGTGGAGGTGCGTATCGGCAAGAGCCGCGGCGTCGAGCGCGAGCTGCCGCTCGCCGTCACGCTGGCATTCGGCATCCCGGCGAACGAGCGCATGGATGCGCTGGTCGAGAAGGCGACCGAGCTCGGCGCCGTGGCGATCCAGCCGCTCGTCTGCGAGCGCTCGGTGGTGCGGCTTGCCGGCGATCGTGCCGAAACGCGCGGCCGGCACTGGAGCGCGGTCGCCGCGTCGGCGAGCGAGCAGTGCGGGCGCGTTCGCGTGCCGAGCATCGGTGCGCCGATGAAGCTCGACGCGTGGCTACGCGCACTCGACCGCGACGCGAGACGCCTGGTGCTCAGCTTCGATGCGAATGCCGCCTCGCTGGCGACGCTCGCCGCAGCGGCGCCGGCTTTGTCGACGCGGCCGTTCGTGATTCTCAGCGGCCCGGAGGGCGGGCTCGGGCCCGGCGAAGAATCGGCCGCCGTCGCCGCCGGTTTCGTCCCCGTCTCGCTCGGACCGCGCGTGCTTCGCGCCGACACCGCACCGCTGGTGGCAATGGCCTGGCTGGGCATGGCCGCCGAATCGGAACGGCGATGAATCGCAAGCTCCTGCTGCTCGCGTTGTACGTGCTCGGCATGTTCGTGCCGAGCTTTTTCTCGGCAGCCTGATCAAGCGTTTCGGTGCACTGCGCATCATGGCCGTCAGCGTCGTGCTCAACGTGATCTGCATCGGCGTGGCACTCAGCGGCGTCGAGCTGATGCGCTTTCTGGTGGCCCTCTTCACGCTCGGTGTCGGCTGGAATTTTCTCTTCATTGGTGGCACCCTCGCTCTTCACGAGCGCCTATCGGCCCGAGGAAAAGACGAAAGCGCAGGCGGCGATGGACACGACGGTCTTCTCGACCATGACCCTCACCTCGTTCAGCTCCGGCGCCCTGGTGACGATGCAGGGTTGGGCCTGGCTCAACTTCGGCTCGATCGTTCCGGTGACGGTCTGCGCCGGCGTCTTGCTCTGGTTCGCCGCGGCGCGGCGGCGCCCGCTCGTCGTCGTTGCCTGATCAGCGCGCCGAGCCGGCGACGAGCTCGAAGCGAAAGAGGCGGCATTCGATCGGCCCGTTCCACATCGGCACGCGGCGCGATTCCTTCAGCCGCATGGCGCTAGGCAGCTTCATGTCGGGGCTCAGGATCCACGCCGTCCAGCCGGCCGGGTGCGCGGTGTAGGCGTGCTTCCAGTGCGTCGCGAGACGGGCGAAGAAGTCGCCCGGCGTGGCCCGGTCTTCGGCTGATTCGCGGCTCGGCGCACGGCCGCCTGCGGCCTTGCCGCCGACGTCGATGCGCTCGCCGTACGGCGGATTCATGATCAACGTGCCCGGCAGATCGGCGGGTAGCGTCGGTGCCGGCCGCTCGAGCGCGTCGCCGCCGTTGAAGACGATGGCGTGCGCGACGCCGGCGCGCTCGGCATTGCGCCGCGCGAAGTCGACCATGCGAAACGACAGGTCGCTCGCGAAGATCGGCACCTGCGGCGTGCACACGCGCTCGCGTGCATGGCCGCGCAGGCGCTGCAGTTCGGCGCGCGGTTCGGCGC
>JALYSL010000357.1 GCA_030854825.1 Pseudomonadota bacterium | reverse complement strand
GTCCGGCTCGCCCGGCGATCGCTCGTGGCAATCCGTTCGATCGCGCGCTGCCGTCGCGCGACGAGCGTGGCGCTCCTGCGCGTCGCTCGGGGTCGAGCGCCTTCAAGGGCCGCGGCAAGCCGCCGGCGCGTCCGCGTCCGGGTGGCTTCGCGCGCTGACCGCCGAGAAGAGATAGCGGCCTGCCGGCCCGGACGCCTCAAGGTTGTTGTCGCGTTCGCTGGGGCAGCGACCGCAGCGCACGCTACTGACGCTGCACTGTCACGGTGACCGTCATGCCGAGATAGTCACCCGACTCGCCGAACCAGCTGCCCGAAATCGGCGCGGCCTGCGACGGGTCACGCGCGACGCCGACGCGAATCAATTGCGTGCCGCCGAGCAGGTTGTTGGTCGGATCGAACGGCACCCAGCCGGCGCCCGGCAGATAGGCCTGCAGCCAGGCGTGGGTGTAGCCGGCGCCCAGCGTGCCGCCTTCTTCGCCGTCGTCGAGCGCCTGGTCGTAGAGATAGCCCGAGACGAAGCGCGTCGCCACGCCGAGGCGCCGCGCGGCTTCCATCATGAGCAGAGCGAAGTCGCGGCACGAGCCGCTGCCGAGCGCGATGGTTTCGAGCGGCGTCTGCGTGCCTTCCTCATCGCGCGCGGCATAGCTGAATTTCTCGCGAATCGCCTGGTTCATGGCGATCAGCAAGTCGCGCGTGCCGGTCGGCCCGTCGGTACGGATGAACTGGCGGGCCCAGGCGGTGAGCTCGCCGTTGAGGTCGTCGTGATACGGCCGCAAATAGTGCTCGAGGTCGTAGCGCTCCTCGAGCGTATAGGCGAACGGAAAGATCTCGGCGTGCGGCGACAGCGGCAGCTCGAGATTGAGCGAATGGGCGTGCTCGATCGTGAAGCTGCAGACGATCTGCAAGGTGGCGGCCGCCACCAGCGGCTGCACCAGCGCCACCGAGTTCGAGAGCGGATCCTGGATCATCCGCACGTCGGCCTCGGGGCTGACGTCGAGGTCGGTAGCGAGCACGCGCAGGTCGTGGCTATCGCGCGGCCGGAACATGACGCGGTGCTCGCCGAACGTTACCGGCTGGCGATAGTTGTAGACCGTCGTGTGGACGATCTCGTAGCGAACCGGCATGGCCCGGTAGCTCAGGCGCGCAACAAATCGACTTCGAAGAGCAGCGTCGCGTTCGGCGGAATCACGCCGCCGGCGCCGCGGGCGCCATAGCCCAGTTGCGGCGGAATGACCAGGACGCGCGTGCCGCCCTCGAGCATGCCCTGCACGCCTTCGTCCCAGCCCTTGATGACGCTGCCGGCGCCGAGATCGAATTCGAACGGGTCGTTGCGATCCTTGCTCGAATCGAACTTGGCACCCTTGACGCCGTCTTCGTAGATCCAGCCGGTGTAGTGAACGGACACGGGAGCGCCGGCCTCGGCGCGCTTGCCAGTGCCCGGCACGGTGTCGTTGTATTGCAATCCTGAGGCGGTTGTTTGCATGAAGGGTTCCTTGCGAAAGCGACGGATGATGCCATCCGGTGCGGCTCGAGCTCGCTTACGGCAACGGCCAGCGCCGGCGCCATCGCGTGACGGCATCGGTCAGCCACCCGGCCATCGTCGCGCCGGCCGGCTCGATTTCCAGGACGATGGCGGCGGCTCGCAGGGCGAGCAGCGGCTCGCCGAGCTCGAGCGGCTCGGCGCCCGTCTGCTTCGACAACTTGTCCCCGCTCGTGGAAAGCACCAGCGGCGTGTGCAGATAGCGTGGCCTCGGCAAGCCGAGCGCGCGCTGCAGCAGTATCTGCCGCGCCGTGTTGCCGGCCAGATCCTCGCCGCGCACGACGTCGGTGACCCCTTGCGCCGCGTCGTCGACCACCACGGCGAGCTGATAGGCCCAGACGCTGTCGGCTCGCTTCAGCACGAAATCGCCAACCCTCGTCGCGACGTCCTGGAATTGCGGGCCGAGCCGCCGATCGACCCAGTCGATCGTTGCCGAAGGCCCGGTGGTGCGCAAGCGGAACGATCGGGCCGCCTTGCCGTGCAGCCCGTCGCGGCAGGTGCCTGGATAGACGCGCTCGGCATGCGGCCTGAGTTCGTCGGCCGGCCGTCCGCTGTCGAGCTCGAAGTCGCGCCGACTGCAGCCGCACGGGTACGCCAGGCGGTCGTCGAGCAGGCGTTGAAGGGCCGCTTCATAGAGCGGCGTTCGCGACGACTGGCAGATTGACGCTTCATCGGCATCGAGGCCGCAGCGCGCCAGCTGGTCGACGATGCCTTCGGCCGCGGCGGCGACGTTTCGCGCCGTATCCAGGTCTTCGATGCGCACCAGCCAGCGACCTGAATTGGCGCGCGCGTCGAGCCACGAGGCCAGCGCAGCGACCAGCGAACCGGCGTGCAGAGGGCCGGTCGGCGAGGGCGCGAATCGGCCGACGTAGTGCCGTGGCATGGGGTCGTTCCGTCCCGCGTCGACCTCCGAGCGATCGCTCAGGCGCGCCTTTTCTTTTCTGGCGCGAACGCATACCGGTCGCCGACGCGGTTGCCGTGCCGCTCGAGCAGCGCCTGCCGCGTCGCCGGGCTCTCGAGCCGATCGAGCCACCATCGCAGGGCGAGCCCAGGCTGCGCCTTTCGCGTCTCGACACGTGCCGCGGCCGGTGTCCGCCAGGCGTAGCCGAATCGCGTCTCGATCCGCGCGCGATCGACTACTTTCACGACGAGACGGCCGGCAGCAATGTGGTCGCGCGCCATCGCCTCGGGCACGAAGCCGCAACCGATGCCGCGCAACAAGGCATCGATCTTCGCGCCCATGTCGCTGACCGTCAAAACGTCCTGGCCCGGCAGCAGGTTCACCGTGATCGGCGTCAGTCGATGCGCGGAGTCGGCCACGGCGACGGCGCGGTGGCGGATCAGCTCGGCGTCGTCGAGCGGGCCTTCGACCGCCGCGAGGGCGTGGTGCGGCGCCACGGCGAAGACGAAGCGCGCCGGCCCCAGATCTTTCATCGTCACGCCGCTGGCGGGCTCGCGGGCCGAGCCGACACCGATGGCGAGATCGGCCTGTCCGGTGACGAGCGCTTCCCAAGTGC
>JALYSL010000356.1 GCA_030854825.1 Pseudomonadota bacterium | reverse complement strand
GATCGCGGCCTTGCGTATCGCGCTGCCCGGGCACGCCTTGCTGCTGACTCATGGCACGGCCACCGGCCGCGCGGCGGGCGCGGCTCTGCTGAAGGCCGGCGACGCGCAAGCCTGGCTCCCCTTCGACACGCCGGGCGCGGTGCGCCGGTTCCTCGATCACTTCACTCCGGTTGCCGGGGTGCTGATGGAGACCGAAATCTGGCCGAACCTGCTGGCCGTCACTGCTCAGCGGGGCGTGCCGATGGCGCTCGCCAACGCGCGCATGAGCGAGCGCAGCCGGCGCCGCGGCCGCCGGGTCGACGCGCTGCTGCGTCCGGCCTTCGCCAGCCTGAAGGCAGTCTTCGCACAGTCGGAAGTCGACGCCTCACGGTTGCGCGACGCCGGCGTCAGTGCCGGCGCGCTCACCGTGACCGGCAACCTGAAGTTCGATGTCACGCCCGATGCCTGGCTGGTCGAAAGAGGACACGCCTGGAAGCGTTTGGCAGACGGGCGGCCGATCGTGCTCGCGGCCATCACGCGCGAGGGCGAAGAAGCGTCGCTGCTGGCGGTGTGGGGGGCCTGGGTGGCGCCGCGGCCGCTGCTGGTCGTCGTGCCGCGCCATCCGCAGCGTTTCGCCGCGGTCGCAGACTTGATCGAGTCCTCGGGTTTCACGCTGTCGCGGCGCAGCACCTGGAGCGAGTCGCCTCCTGCCGGAGCCGCGGCCGACGACATCTGGCTCGGCGACTCGATGATGGAGATGCCCGCGTACTACGCCCTCGCCGACGTCGCCTTGCTGGGCGGCAGCTTTGCACCGCTCGGTGGCCAGAACCTGATCGAAGCGGCGGCCTGCGGCTGCCCGGTCGTGATGGGTCCGCACACCTTCAACTTCAGCGATGCCGCGGAGCGGGCGCTGGCGGCGGGTGCCGCAGTGCGCGTGCGCGACATGGAAGAGGGCGTGGCTCGTGCCGTGGCGATCATAGGCAGCGACGAGCAAAGGCGACTTGCACAGGCGGCAGAAGCGTTCGCCGCTGCGCATCGCGGCGCGGCTGACCGCATCGCGATGCAGATCGCGGCGCTTCTCGGTGCCGACACCGTCAAGGAACCAGCAGGCGATTGATGGCGAGCACGTCGCTCGGCGTCAGACGGCCGGCGGCCTGGTCCAGGCGCAGGGTATTGAGCAGCACGTCGTAGCGGGCCCGGGCGAGGTCGCGCCGCGTCTGATAGAGCTGGCTCTGCGCGTTCAGCACGTCGACGTTGACACGCACGCCGATCTTGTAGCCGAGCTGCGTCGCTTCGAGGGCGAGCTGAGAGGACCCTTCGGCGGCGTCGAGCGCCTTCACCTGCGCTGCGCCCGACAGCAAGGTGTAATACGCCTGCTTCGTTGCCTGGGCGACGATGCGGCGCGCCGCTTCCAGGTCGTTGCGCGAGCGGTCTTCGAGAACCAGTGTTTCCTTGATCCGGTTCTGGATTGCGAAGCCGGCGAACAGCGGGATGTTCAGCTGCACGCCGATGCTGGTGCCGAAGTTCGGGCCGGCGGTGGGCGTGCCGGGGAAGACTGCGTTGGCCGCGGCGAACGTGCTGCGGCCGCCACCGAATGAGGCGACCGCATCGACCGTCGGCAAGCCCTGCGCACGGGCCTTTTCCGTTTCCAGCACGGCGACGTCATAGGCGACCTGGGCTCGGCGCACGGCCGGATGGTCCTGGGAGGCCTTGGCGACCAGCTCGTCGACGCTCGCCGTCGGCGCTGGCAACATGACCGGCACGGCGAGTTGCTTGGGCACGACGTTGTTGCGGCCGACCAGCTGGTCGAGGGCGATCCGCTTCGTCGCGAGGTCGTTGTCGGCGGCGATTTCCTGGGCCGTCGCGAGATCGAAGCGGGCCTGCGCCTCGCGCGTGTCGGTGATGGTCGCGGTACCGACTTCGAAGTTGCGCTTGGCCGAGGCGAGCTGCTCGGCGATCGCCGTCTTGTTGGCGCGCGTGGTCTCGAGCGTGTCCTGGGCGCCCAGCACGTCGAAGTAGGCCTGGCTGACGCGCATCATCAGATCCTGCTCGGCGCTGTCGAGATCGGCCAAGGACGATTCGAGCGAGCGTTCCGATTGCGCGATCGTCGCCATGTTGCCGCGGTTGAAGAGTGGCTGGCGACCGTTGATCGAACCCTGCAGGGTGTTGCTGTTGAAGTTGTCTTCCCCAGGCTCCTTGGTCGTGGTGCGCGCGGCCGAGGCGGTGGCGGCGATGTTCGGCCGCATCAGGGCCCGCGCCTGCTCGACACGGAAGGGCGCCGAGTCGGCCA
>JALYSL010000333.1 GCA_030854825.1 Pseudomonadota bacterium | reverse complement strand
GCTCTACCTGCTCATCCAGCGCGGCGAGGCGACGGCGGTCACGAGCCTGCTCTACCTCGTGCCGCCGTGCACCGCGCTGGTGGCATGGACTTTGTTCGGCGAAGTCTTAACGCCGCCGATGATGCTGGGCATGGCGTTCACGGTCATCGGCGTCGCCATCGTCGTTCGCAATCCGCGCCGGGCACCCACGCCGGTCGCGCCCCAGGAGGAGTTCTCGAGATGAAACCAACCCATCGCATCGCGGTCATTGCCGGCGACGGCATCGGCACCGAGGTCGTTCCCGAAGGCCTGCATGTTCTCGAAGCGGCGGCCGGACGATTCGACATCGACCTGTCGTTCGATCACTTCGACTTCGCCTCATGGCGCTGGTACGAGCGACACGGCAGCATGATGCCCGACGACTGGAAGGACAAGATCGGCGGCCACGAGGCGATCTTCTTCGGCGCCGTCGGCTGGCCGGCGAAGATTCCCGATCACGTCTCGCTCTGGGGCTCGCTGATCAAGTTCCGGCGCGAGTTCGACCTCTTCGTCAACCTGCGGCCGGCGCGCCTCATGCCGGGCGTGCGCTCGCCGCTCGCCGGTCTGGTGCCGGGCGACATCGACATGATGATTGTTCGCGAGAACACCGAGGGCGAGTACTCGAGCATCGGCGGCCGCATGTTCGAAGGGACACCACGCGAGATCGTCGTCCAGGAGACGGTCATGTCTCGCTTCGGCGTCGACCGGGTGCTCGAGTACGCGTTCCAGCTGGCGGCGTCGCGGCCGAAGAAGCACCTGACGTCGGCGACGAAATCGAACGGCATCGCGATCACGATGCCCTACTGGGACGAGCGCGTCGATGCGATGGCCTTGCGTTTCCCGCAAGTCCGCGTCGACCGATATCACATCGACATCCTCGCCGCCCATTTCGTGCAGCGACCGCAGCTGTTCGACACGGTCGTGGCGAGCAACCTGTTCGGCGACATCCTCAGCGACCTCGGCCCGGCCTGCACCGGCACGATAGGCATCGCGCCGTCCGCGAACATCGATCCGACGCGAACTCATCCGTCGCTGTTCGAGCCGGTGCACGGCTCGGCACCGGATATCTCGGGCCAGGGCATCGCCAATCCGATCGGCCAGATCTGGTCGGGCGCGCTGATGCTCGACTTTCTCGGCCATCGCAACGCCCACGATGCGATCATCAAAGCGATCGAGACGGTGCTCGATCCGGCATCGGGCGGCCCGAAGACGCGCGATCTCGGTGGCAAGGCGACGACGGCCGATCTCGGCCGCGCCATCGCCGACGCGGTGCGCAGCGCGTAGCGCCTTGCGTGCGGAAGTCAAGGGCGAACCGCACGAGCGGCGAAACTTTTTTACGCGCATTCGTGGCCCATGGAATCGCCAACCCTGCTTGACACTGACCCATGCCGACGATGTAATCGTTTGGCCCGAGCCGCACATGCCGCCGCGCGACGAACATCCGATTCCACTGAGATCTGAGCCTTCCTGAGGGGGAACCATTCGTGAACAAGACTGAACTCATCGAGCACATCGCCAGGCAGGCCGACATCTCGAAAGCGGCGGCTGCGCGCGCTCTCGAAGCGATGATCGGCGGCGTGAAGACAAGCCTGAAGAAGAACACCACGGTCTCGCTCGTCGGCTTCGGTACGTTCAGCGTCGGCAAGCGCGCAGCGCGCAGCGGCCGCAACCCGCGCACCGGCGCGGCGATCAAGATCAAGGCGGCCAAGGTTCCGAAATTCCGTCCCGGCAAGGCGCTCAAGGACGCCCTCAACTGAATCCGGCGCCGGCATCGGCCGGGGCCGTGCCGGGTGCTTAGCTCAGTCGGTAGAGCGGCGCCCTTACAAGGCGTAGGTCGGGGGTTCGAACCCCTCAGCACCCACCATCCAGGCCGGCGGCCAGGCGCTGCAACGCCGGCGCACTCGGCTAGAATCACGCGTCCACCAACGAAAGGCGAACCTCGGTTCGCCTTTCTCGCATTTGCCCGCCGATGTTCGACTTTTTCCGCCGCCACACGCGAGCCCTGCAGTTCGTTCTCGTTCTGCTCGTGTTCCCGTCTTTCATCTTCTTCGGCATTCAGGGCTACAGCCGCTTCTCGGGCAACGACCAGAAAAGCGTCGCCCAGGTAGCGGGCCAGAAGATCTCCCAGGCGGAGTTCGACAGCAGCTTGCGCGATCGTGTCGAGCGGGCCCGCCGGCAGATGCCGGGCCTCGATGCCAAGCTCTTCGACACGCCCGAGATGAGGCACCTCGCGCTCGACGCGTTGATTCGCGACCGCGTGCTGCTCGTCGCCGCCGACAAGTTGCGCCTGACGCCCACCGACGAGCGGCTCAACAGCCTGTTCAAGAGTGACCCGCAATTCGCGCAGCTTCGCAACCCCGACGGCAGTCTGAATCGCGACACGATCGCCTCCCTTGGCATGTCATCGGAAGGTTTCGCGGAGCGGCTTCGCGAGGATCTGGCACGGCGCCAGGTGCTGCAAGGCCTGAGCGATACGGTCATCGCGCCGGCGAGCGCCGCCTCCGCCGCGCTCGATGCCATGTACCAGCGACGCGAAGTGCAGGTGCAGCGTTTCGATGCCAAGGACTTCCTCGCCAAGGTCGCGCCCACCGATTCCGAGATCGACGCGTACTACAAGGATCCGGCGCACGCGGAGCAGTTCCAGTCGCCCGAGCAGGAGTCGATCGAATACGTCGTTCTCGATCCCGAGACACTCAAGAAAGACGTCGTCGTCCCGGAAGAGGACTTGCGCAAGTACTACACGGAAAACGAGAAACGCTACACGACGCCGGATGAGCGGCGAGCCAGCCACATCCTCGTCAAGGCCGACAAGGATGCGCCCAAGGCCGAGCGCGACAAGGCCAAGGCCAAGGCCGAGTCGCTACTGGCCGAGGTACGCAAGAACCCGTCGTCGTTCGCCGAGATCGCGAAGAAGAACTCGGACGACGAAGGCTCGGCAGCCAAGGGCGGCGATCTCGACTTCTTCGGTCGCGGCGCGATGGTCAAGCCGTTCGAAGACGCGGCGTTCTCGCTCAAGCCCGGCGAGATCAGCAATGTCGTCGAGAGCGACTTCGGCTATCACATCATCCAGCTCAACGCGACGCGCGGCGGGCAGAAGAAAAGCTTCGAAGAGGCCCGCCCGGAGATCGAGAGCGAGATCCGCGGCCAGCTGGCGCAGAAGCGGTTTTCCGACGCTGCCGTCGAGTTCGGCGACACCGTCTACGAGCAGTCCGACAGCCTCAAGCCCGCAGCCGACAAGTGGAAGCTCGAGATCAAGCGAGCCGATCACGTGACGCGCCAGCCGGTCGCAGGCACCACGGGGCCGCTCGGCAACGCCAAGTTTCTCGAAGCCCTCTTTTCGAGCGACGCGACGAAGAACAAGCACAACACCAAGGCCATCGACATCGGTGCCAATCAGCTCGCCTCGGGGCGAGTCGTGCAGTACACGCCGGCGCATCAGTTGCCGCTGGCCGATGTCAAGGAAAAGATCCGCGCGCAGCTGGCATCGATCCAGGCGGCAGCCCTGGCGCGAAAGGCCGGCGCCGAACGCCTGGTCGCAGCGCGTGCGGCGCCTGCGGCGGCACTGTCGGACAACACGCAGATCGTCTCGCGTGCGCAGCCGCGCGACCTGCCACCGACGGTTCTCGACGCAATCCTCAAGGCGCCCGCCGCTGCTCTGCCGACGTTCGTCGGCGTCGATCTCGGCCCGCAGGGCTACCTCGTGGCAAAGATCACCAAGCTTTTGGGCCGGGACCCGAGCGTCGGTGACGCGGCAAAGGGTCGGTCGCAGTACGCGCAGGTCTGGGGCGATGCCGTCGCCCAAGCGTATTACGCAGCGCTGAAGGCGCGATACAAGGTCACCGTCAACGAGTCGGCACTGACCGCACCCGCCGCCGACACCGCCTCGCGCTGAGTCGCGCCGGGCGGGCGACGAAAGAGCCGCTCGCTATAATTTGGCTTCGGTGGTGGCTGTAGCTCAGTTGGTAGAGTCCAGGATTGTGATTCCTGTTGTCGTGGGTTCGAGCCCCATCAGCCACCCCACTTTCTGAGCGCTGGCACTGGCGCGGATTTCGCGTAGCGTTCAGCGAAGAAGCTGCTTCGTCTGTCGCCTCTGAAAAGCACTCGTCGGTGACGGCTCTCGCAAGAGACACGAAGCGGCGGTAAGGTTGCGCTGGAGAGGAGCCCGGAAGGCCGCCTCGAACACCGCCGGGAGTACCGCAGTGGCCGAACATCAACGAAAAGGCATGAGGGCAGTGACGCGCTCCGAAGAAGAGCGCTACACGGACTTGCTGCGGCATCTCGCATCCCCCTCTGTCATCGAC
>JALYSL010000315.1 GCA_030854825.1 Pseudomonadota bacterium | reverse complement strand
GTCCTGACCTCGCCGGCCACGTCGGCGAGAATCGCGCCATGCGAAAACTCGAAGATCGCGCCATCACGATCCAGGTGCTCGAGCGGGCGTTTTCGCTGCTCGACCTGCTCGCATCGCACCAGGAGCCGGTATCGCTCAAGGTCATCAGCGAGCAGAGCGGGCTGCATCCTTCGACGGCGCACCGCATCCTCAACGACCTGACCATCGGCCGCTTCGTCGATCGCCCGGAGCCCGGTTCGTATCGGCTCGGCATGCGCCTGCTCGAGCTGGGCAACCTCGTCAAGGCCCGGCTCGACGTCCGCGATGCCGCGCTGGCGCCGATGCGCGAGCTGCACAAGCTGACGCACCAGCCGGTGAACCTGTCGATGCGACAGGGCGACGAGATCGTCTACGTCGAGCGCACCTACAGCGAGCGCTCCGGAATGCAGGTCGTGCGCGCCGTCGGCGGTCGCGCGCCGCTGCATCTCACGTCGGTCGGCAAGCTCTTTCTGGCTCAGGACGACGCCCAGCGCGTTCGCGCCTATGCGACGAGAACCGGGCTGGCCGGCCATACCCGCAACAGCATCACCGATCTGCCGACGCTCGAGCGCGAGCTCTCGAAAGTGGGCCAGTACGGCACCGCGCGCGACGACGAAGAGCTCGAGCTCGGTGTGCGCTGCATGGCCGCCGGCATCCTCGATGACCAGGGCAAGCTGGTTGCAGGACTCTCGATTTCGGCGCCGGCGGATCGGCTAGAGGAAAGCTGGCTGGAACGGCTGCGCGCGACGGCGGCACAGATCTCGGCCTCGCTCGGCCATCATCGCTAGCGGCCGCGCGTAGCGCCGCTGAGCGCTCAGATCTTCGGCTTGACAGCGCCGAGAACAGGCAGCGCCGCGGCCGATTCAGTCACCCAGCGTCTAACGCGCTCGGCGTCGCCGATCCGCGAGTACTTGCCCGCCGAATCGAGGAACACCATGATGAGCTGGCGACCCGCCATCTTGGCCTGCATGACCAGGCAGCGGCCGGCCTCGGAGATGTAGCCGGTCTTCTGCAGGCTGATGTCCCACGACGGGTTCTTGACGAGCCCGTTGGTGTTGTGGAACTCGATCTGACGGTTGCCGACCTCGACCTGATATTCATGCGAGGTCGACAGCTCGCGAATGATCCTGTACTCGTGGGCCGTCTTGACCAGCGTTGCAAGATCGCGTGCGCTCGACTGGTTCAGGCTCGAGAGCCCGGTCGGCTCGACGTAGTGGGTGTCGTTCATGCCGAGCTCGCGGGCCTTGCGATTCATCGCCGCGACAAACACGTACAACCCACCCGGATAAGTGCGACCGAGAGCGTGCGCGGCCCTGTTTTCCGAAGACATGAGCGCCAGGTGCAGCATCTCCTCGCGGCGCAGCTGCGTGCCCACCTTGAGACGCGAACGGCTGAATTTTTCGGTGTCGATATCGTCGTCGGTGATCGTGATCGGCTCGTCGAGCGGCAGATTCGCTTCGGTCACCACGACCGCCGTCATCAGCTTGGTCAGTGAGGCGATCGGCAACACGGCCTGCGAATTCTTGCTGAAGAGCACCTCGTCGGTGTCCTGATCGAGCACCAGCGCGACACTGGATTTCAGCTCCAGCGAATCCGACGCGTTGTGCAAGCCGTAGATCTGACCGAACGAGGGCCGCTCCGGTACGAAGCGAACCGGCGCCGCGTCGTGGTGGATGCCAGCGTGCCGGCTGGAGCTGCCGGCGGGTCGGCTCGAGCGCACGACCAGAACCTTCCGATAGCGGGTCTTGGCCTCTGCGTGGCTCACGGTCTTGGCTTTGGCAACGGCGTGCTTGGCAGAAGCCGGCGCGGCCGCCACAGCGGAAGACGAAACCGCCATCGCCGAACCCGCGGCAAAGAGGATAAAGCTCGTAGCAATCAGCCTATGGATCGTCGACACATTCGTTCCGTGAAAACCCGCCCGGCCGCGAGTCTATGTGAGGCCATAAAAACGCGCAAGATCAAAAACTTGCGCGTTGTTCCTAAAGTGAGACTACAGCACGATATCGGGGATTTCCCGGTTTCCAAACGTGTCGCCGCGACCTCAGCCTTGCGCCGCCACCCGCTCCGTCTTGCTGTGCAGCTTGTTCAACGCAGCGAGATACGCTTTGGCTGACGCAACGACGATGTCCGGATCCGAGCCGACGCCATTGACGACGCGGCCACCGTGTTGAAGACGCACGGTCACCTCGCCTTGGGATTCTGTGCTGCCGCTGGTGATGGCATTGACCGAATAGAGCAGCATTTCCGCGCCACTCGCGACCTTCGACTCGATCGCTTTCAGGCTCGCGTCGACCGGGCCGTTGCCATCGCTGGTGGCCCGGTGCTCGATCTCGCCGGCGGCGAACGCGACGCTGGCCTGTGGCCGAACGCCCGTCTCGGAGTGCTGCGCCAACGAGATGAATCGATAGTGCTCGTGCTCGGCGGTCACCGCTCCGTCCATCACGAGAGCGAGGATGTCTTCGTCGAAGATGTCGCTCTTGCGATCGGCGAGCTCCTTGAACCTGACGAAGGCGGCGTTGACGTCGGCCTCGGATTCCATCTCGATCCCGAGCTCCTTCAGTCGCTGCCTGAAAGCGTTGCGCCCGGACAGCTTGCCCAGCACGATCCGGTTCGTCGACCAGCCGACATCCTCGGCACGCATGATCTCGTAGGTATCGCGTGCTTTCAGCACACCGTCCTGGTGGATGCCCGAGGCATGGGCGAAGGCGTTGGCACCCACCACGGCCTTGTTCGGCTGGACCACGAACCCGGTCGTCTGCGAGACGAGGCGCGAAGCCGGCACGATCTGCGTCGCATCGACACCCAGCTCGAGCCCGAAGTAGTCCTTGCGCGTCTTCACCGCCATGACGACTTCTTCGAGCGAGCAATTGCCCGCCCGCTCGCCCAGCCCGTTGATCGTGCATTCGATCTGGCGGGCACCGCCGATCTTCACGCCGGCGAGTGAATTGGCGACCGCCATGCCGAGATCGTTATGGCAGTGCACCGACCAGACTGCCTTGCCGGAGTTCGGGATGCGCTGACGCAGATCGAGCAGGAACTGGCCGTACAGATCCGGGATGGCGTAGCCGACCGTGTCGGGAACGTTGATCGTCGTCGCGCCTTCAGCGATCACGGCCTCGAGCACGCGGTAGAGAAACTCCGGGTCGGAGCGGTAGCCGTCTTCGGGCGAGAACTCGACGTCGCCGGTGAGGTTGCGGGCGAAGCGCACCGAGAGCCTGGCCTGTTCGAACACCTGCTCGCGCGTCATGCGGAGCTTTTTTTCCATGTGCAGATCGCTGGTCGCCAGGAAGATGTGGATGCGCGTCGATTCGCCGCCTTTCAACGCCTCGGCGGCGCGCGAGACGTCGCGGTCGTTGGCCCGGGCCAGCGCGCACACGGTCGAGCCCTTGATCGCTTGGGCGATCGCGCGAACGGCCTCGAAATCGCCATTCGACGAAGCCGGGAAACCCGCCTCGATCACGTCGACCTTCAGCCGTTCGAGCTGACGGGCGATGCGCAGCTTCTCGTCCTTGGTCATCGAGGCGCCGGGCGATTGCTCGCCGTCACGCAAGGTGGTGTCGAAGATGAACAGGCGGTCGGACATGAGAAGCCTTTCGGAAAACAAAAAGGCCCGCTGCGTTTGCTAGCGGGCCGGTTTGACGAAACGTTGGGACGAGATCGTTCAGCGAGCCCTGGGTGGTCGAAGAAGAAGGAGCAGCGCCGAGGAAATTCGAATCGTCACCGACTCAATATAGCACGTGATGCCGAGCCGGCGATCAGCGGTGCAGCCCCTGCTCGTCGGGCTCGTCGGTCGAAGTGGCAATCACGCTGACCGGCCTGCCCTTGACCTTTTTCCAGACGTAGACCACGTAGCCCGAGACGCCATAGAGCATGAACAGCGCGGCCAGAACGAAAGGCGGATGCAGATTGATGACGGCGATGCCCAGGGCGATCAGCACGATGACGACGAAAGGCACCGAGCGTTTCAGGCTCAGATCCTTGAAGCTGTAGAAGGGAACGTTGGTCACCATCGTCAGGCCGGCATAGAGCGTGAAGCCGAAAGTCGTCCAGCCGAGCCACGGTCCCTCTTCGATGCCGGTGAAGCCCAGGTTGTCCATCAGCCAGATGAAGCCCATGACGACTGCCGCTGCCGCCGGGCTCGGCAAGCCCTGGAAGAAACGCTTGTCGACGACGCCGAGATTGGTGTTGAAGCGAGCCAGCCGAAGGGCCGCGCACGAGCAGTAGACGAAAGCCGCGATCCAGCCCGGCTTGCCGAGACCGCGAAGCGACCACTCGTAGGCGATCAATGCCGGCGCGGCACCGAACGAAACCATGTCGGATAGCGAATCCATGTGCTCGCCGAACACGCTTTGCGTTTTCGTCATGCGGGCAATGCGGCCGTCCAGGCTGTCGAGCACCATTGCCGCGAAGACGCCGTAGGCCGATTGCTCGAAGCGTCCGTTCATCGCCATGACGACGGCATAGAAGCCGCCGAATAGCGCCCCCAGGGTGAACAGGTTGGGCAGGATGTAAATGCCCTTCCTGCGCGGCCGCACGGCCGGTGCGGCGAGCTCGACCGAGCCTTCGTCGTCGGGTGTCATCGGCAGGCGGCGGCGCGCATCTTGGTGGCAGTCAATTGCGCGACTGGTCGACCAGCCGGTTCTTCTTGATCCACGGCATCATGGCGCGCAGCTTCTCGCCGACGACTTCGATCGGATGCTCTGCCGTCAGGCGCCGCTTCGACATCAAGGTCGGCGCGCCGGCCCGGTTTTCGAGGATGAAGCTCTTCGCGTACTCGCCGCTCTGAATGTCCTTCAGCATCTGCTTCATCGCGGCGCGGGCCCGGTCGTCGATGATCTTCGGCCCGCTCACGTACTCGCCGTATTCGGCGTTGTTCGAGATCGAGTAGTTCATGTTGGCGATGCCGCCTTCGTAGATCAGATCGACGATGAGCTTGAGCTCGTGCAGGCATTCGAAGTACGCCATCTCCGGGGCGTAGCCAGCTTCCACCAGAGTGTCGAAGCCGGCCTTGATCAGCTCGACGGTACCGCCGCAGAGCACCGCCTGCTCGCCGAACAGATCGGTCTCGGTCTCTTCGCGGAAATTCGTCTCGATGACGCCGGCCTTGCCGCCGCCGTTGGCCGCCGCGTAGCTGAGGGCGAGGTCGCGCGCCTTGCCCGACTTGTCGGCGTGCACGGCGATCAGGTGCGGCACGCCGCCGCCTTGCGTGTAGGTCGAGCGCACCGTGTGACCCGGCGCCTTCGGCGCGACCATCCAGACGTCGAGATCGGCGCGCGGCACGACCTGGCCGTAGTGGACGTTGAAGCCGTGCGCAAAAGCGAGAGACGCGCCCTGCTTGATGTTCGGCTCGACATCGTTCTTGTAGACCGCCGCGATCTGCTCGTCGGGCAACAGCATCATGACGATGTCGGCCGCTTTCACCGCCGCGCCGACCTCGGCGACCTTCAGCTTGGCCGCTTCTGCCTTGGCCCACGAGGCACCGCCCTTGCGCAGGCCGACGGTGACGCGCACGCCGCTGTCGGAAAGGTTCTGCGCATGCGCGTGGCCCTGCGAGCCGTAGCCGATGATGGTGACGCTCTTGCCCTTGATGAGGCTGAGATCGGCGTCCTTGTCGTAGTAGACCTTCACTTGCTTGCTCCAATGATTTCAATGTGAATGGAAGGGAACCGGCCGGGCGCCGGGCCACTCCCAAGCCCGACCGCACCCGCTTGGGGGGCAGCGAACGAAGAGAGCGTGGGGGCAGTCATTTCTAGAGCCGAAGAATGCGCTCGCCGCGGCCGATGCCGCTGGAGCCGGTTCGCACAGTCTCGAGAATGACGCTCTTGTCGAGCGCTTCTAGAAAGGCGTCGAGCTTGGCAGCGGCGCCGGTCAACTCGACGGTATAGCTCTTTTCGGTCACATCGATGATGCGGCCGCGAAAGATTTCGGCCATCCGCTTCATCTCGTCGCGTTCCTTGCCGACGGCGCGCACCTTGATCAGCATCAGCTCGCGCTCGGTGTACGCGCCTTCGGTGAGGTCGACGACCTTGACGACCTCGATCAGCCGATTCAGGTGCTTGGTGATCTGCTCGATCACTTCGTCGGAGCCGGTCGTCACGATGGTCATGCGCGACAGCGATGCATCCTCGGTGGGGGCGACGGTCAGCGTCTCGATGTTGTAGCCACGCGCCGAGAACAGCGCCACGACCCGCGACAGCGCACCCGGCTCGTTTTCGAGAAGCACGGCGATGATGTGCTTCATGGCAGCTTCCGCACTGCCGCCCGAAGAGAGCTGCCGGCACCCTCAGGGGGCAGCGAGCAAAGCAAGCGCGGGGGCCTCATAGATCCTCCGACCCGAGCAGCATCTCGCTGATGCCTTGCCCGGCCTTGACCATCGGCCAGACGTTTTCGGTCGGATCGGTCTGCACGTCGAGAAAGACCGTCCGGTCCTTCAGGCGGATGACCTCCCGCAGTGCCGGCTCGACCTCACTCGGCTTGTCGATCCGGATGCCGACGTGGCCATAGGCCTCGGCCAGCTTCACGAAATCCGGCAGCGCGTCCATGTAGCTGTGCGAATAGCGGCCGCCGTAGTCGATCTGCTGCCACTGCCGCACCATGCCGAGGTAGCGGTTGTTGAGCGAAATGATCTTGACCGCGGTCTTGTACTGCAGGCAGGTCGATAGCTCCTGGATGCACATCTGGATCGAGCCTTCGCCGGTGATGCAGAAGACTTCCGCCTCGGGCTTGGCGAGCTTGATGCCCATCGCGTACGGCAGGCCGACACCCATGGTCCCGAGGCCGCCGGAATTGATCCAGCGCCGCGGTTCTTCGAAGCGGTAGTACTGGGCGGCCCACATCTGGTGCTGGCCGACGTCGGAGGTGATGTAGGTCTCGCGGTCCTTCGTCAGCTGCCAGAGCGTGTCGATCACGTGCTGCGGCTTGATGACGTCGCCGCCCTTCGGGTAGGCCAGGCAGTCGCGTTTCCTCCATTCGTTGATCTGCGACCACCACGGCGACAACGCCTTGACGTCGGGCTTGGATGCCGATTCGTGCAGCAGCGCGGTCAGCTCCTGCAACACGTCCTTGACGTCGCCGACGATCGGAATGTCGACCCGAACACGCTTCGAGATCGAGGAAGGATCGATGTCGATGTGGATGATCTTGCGCTCCACCGAAGCGAAGTGCTTGGGGTTGCCGATGACACGGTCGTCGAAGCGCGCGCCGACGGCAAGCAAAACGTCGCAGTGCTGCATCGTCATGTTCGCTTCGAAGGTGCCGTGCATGCCGAGCATGCCGAGGAATTTCGGGTCGCTTGCGGGAAATGCGCCCAACCCCATCAAGGTGTTGGTGCAAGGAAAACCGAGCAGGTCGACGAGCTCGCGCAACTCGGCCGAGGCATTGCCGAGGACGACGCCGCCGCCGGTGTAGATGTACGGCCGCTTCGCTCCGAGCAGGAGCTGCGCCGCCTTGCGGATCTGGCCGCCATGACCCCGCTTGACCGGGTTGTACGAACGCATCTCGACGGTCGCCGGGTAGTAAAACGGCGCCGTCGCCATCGAAACGTCTTTTGGCACGTCGACGACGACCGGGCCCGGGCGCCCCGTGCGGGCGATGTGAAAGGCCTTCTTCATCGTCATCGCCAGGTCGCGCACGTCCTTGACG
>JALYSL010000310.1 GCA_030854825.1 Pseudomonadota bacterium | reverse complement strand
ATGCCCGCGAGCGCCTGCGCCCAGGGCCGGCCCGCGTCGCCGGCGCCGGCGGCGAGACGCCAGGCGAGCAGCAGGATCGCCGGCAGCACGATGTAGGCGCCGAGCCGGTGCGTCATGTGGATGGCCGTCAGCGCGGAAAAGGGCAGGAAGCCACCATTGCCGCTGATGCCGAGCGGCCGGCGCAACACGAAGGCTTCGGCGAAATTCATGTCTGGCCACCACCCGCCCTGACAGGTCGGAAATTCACGGCACGCCAGCACCGCGTAGTTCGTGCTGACCCAGCCGCCCAGGGCGATCTGCACGAGCGCCAGCGCGGCGACGAGGAGAAGCGCCGAGCGAAGCGCCGGGGACAACGGCAGCGGCCTCGGTTCATAGGCTTCGATCTGGATCGCAAGGAGCGCCAGCAGGCCGAGGCCGCCCAGCAGGTGCAAGGTGACGATGCCGGGGTAGAGACCCATGGTCACCGTGAGCGCGCCGAAGGCGCCTTGGGCCACGATCCACACCACCGTGGCGACGGCCCAGCCTGGCGACACGACGATGCGCCCGCGACGCCGCTCGGCCACCGCCAGCACCGCCAGGACGACGACTAGGACGCCGATGGCGGTGGCCGAATAGCGATGCGCCATCTCGATCCACGCCTTGGTCGGCGTGACCGCACCGGTAGGAACGGCGATCTCGGCGGCGGCGATGGGCGCGTGCGCACCGACCGGGCTGGCATGCCCGTAGCAGCCGGGCCAGTCGGGACAGCCGAGGCCCGAATCGGAGAGACGGGTGAAGGCGCCGAGCAGCACCAGGTCGAAGCTGAGAAACAGTGTCAGCAAGGCCAAGGCACGCAGGCGTGCGGCGGCCGACGTGCCGCGCCGCCGCAGCCAGAACCACAGCAGCGGGCCGAGCGCCAGGGCGAGGCCGGCGACCAGAATGCCGAGCGCCGGCGCAAGGTCGTAGGCGGGCACCGGTGCGTTCACGGGTGCCTCCGCGCTTGCGGCTGCGCCGCGACACTGCTCCGCAGGGAGGCGTTGCCGCTTTGGAGCCGCCCGCTGGCACTCATCGCCCCGGCCGATCCCAGCCGGCAGAGGCGCGCAGCAGCTTGTCGATGTCGCGCTTGAGGCCTGCCGGGTCGGCATCGGGAGGCACGCGCATCATCCAGGCGCCGCGCGGATCGACGATGTACAAATGATCTTCGAGCGCCCGGCCGCGTGCCGGTTCGAGCCAGGCCGAGAGGGCCGTCTTGTCGACTCGCAGGACGGTCGCCCCTGCAAAATTCGGTGGCGGCGCGCCGTTCTCGATCGCGCCGATGGCGCGCAAGGTCTCCGAGCGAGGCAGTGCGCCGTCATCGACCAGCCAGATCTTGTCGACCCGATCCTTTTCGCCACCGAGTGTCTGGTGCAGTTGGCGCTGCAGCCAGAGATGCCGTTCGCAGACAGCATCGCAGGCGCCACCGGCCACTACGACCAGGAGCCATTGCCCGCGCAGCGCCTCCGGCGACACGGGCGATCCGTCAAGGCGATTGATGGCGAGCTGCGCAGGCAGCTGGCGCGGCGGCAGGATGAGCTCGCTGTAGTTCGTGAGGGAATGCGGCCGCCAGCCGAAGAAGGCGAGATAGGAGGCGACCACCGGCGCGGCGCAGACGACAAGGATCGTCAGCATCTGCCAGCGCCCGTGCCGGGTCCGCTTCGGATCGGGCATCCCGTCGGGCGAAGGCAAGGCGTGGACGCTGAAGTTGAGCAACCCCGTGTCAGTGCTCGCGGCGTTGGCGGGGACGGGGGATTCGGAACCAGACATAGAGGAAGGCGATCACCGAGCCGATAGCGAACCACTGGAACGCATAGCCGTAGTGCATCTGCACGTTCGTTGCGGGGGCCGGCCAGTGCCGCTCGAGGCCATCGTGCGCATTCGCCGGCGTCGCACTTTCGACGATCGCGAGCGGCAGCACCGCGAGCCCGATTTCTCGCGCGAACGAAGCCGGGTCGACATTTTGCCGGATCGGCCCGCTGGCAGCGGCAGTGAACTCGAACAGCCGCGCCGGTGCCAGTGCCACCGTGCCGTGGAGGGGGACGCGGCCAGACGGCGTGACCAGGCTCGGCAACGCGGTTCGATCGCTGAAGTTCCGCCCGACCCAGCCGCGCTGTACCAGCACCGCGTCGTTCGATGCGTCGAGCAGAAATGGCGTGACGACAAAGAAGCCGACCTTGCCCTGCATCTGGCGGTTGTCGAGGAAAACGGTGCGCTCGGCAAGCCAGTGGCCGATAAGGTCGACACGCCGATAGGTTTGCGCCGCGCTGTCTTCGGGTCGGCGCGCCAGCACGGAAGCGGCAAGGGGCGGCTCGCTTTCGCGGGCGACGAGCTGGCTCTGCAAGGTCTCTTCCTGTGTCGCGCGACCGAGCTGCCAGAAAGCGAGCCGAAACGCCAAGACGACACTCGCCAGCGCCGCCAGAAGAACCAGCAGATTACGCGCTCGCGCGGCCGCCGGCGCTTGCCGGACAGCACTTTCGCTCACGCCGCGCTCACCGGAGCGCACAGACGGCGAGCCGATAATCGCGAGCCATGAAACTGCTCATCGGCCTCGCCTTCGTCGCCATCATCGGTGCGCTAGTTGTTGCCGGTGTCTTCATGATGCGCGGCGGCCGCGACGGCGCGTCGAAGAGTGGCAACATGATGCGAGCCTTGGCCGTGCGCGTCGCCTTATCGGTCGCGCTCTTCGTCTGCATCATCGTTGCCTGGCGGCTGGGCTGGATCCATCCGACCGGCGTACCGCTCGCTCGCTGAGACCGTACCGGGGCCGCCCCAATGCGGTTTCCATCCCAGGGGACTAGCGAATGACGTGAGCGCGCGAGGCCGCCCTACAACCAGTAGACGACGATGTAGAGGCCCAGCCACACGACGTCGACGAAATGCCAGTACCAGGCCGCCCCTTCGAAACCGAAGTGGCGATCCGGCGTGAAGTGGCCACGCATGATGCGGATCGTGATGAAGAGCAGCATCAGCATGCCGATGAACACGTGAAAGCCGTGGAAGCCGGTCAGCATGAAGAAGGTGGAGCCGTAGGCGCCCGAGCTGAGCTTGAGATTGAGCTCGCTGTAGGCATGTGAATATTCGTAGGCCTGAAAGCTCAGGAAGGTGATGCCGAGCGCCACCGTGAGCCACATGAAGACGATCGCCCGCATGCGATGGTTGGCGATGAGCGCGTGGTGCGCAATCGTCACCGTGACACCGGATGTCAGCAGGATCGCGGTGTTGAGGGTCGGAATCGGCCACGGTGCCATCGTCCCGAACGGATCGATCGTACCGGCCGGCGAACCGGTATAGCCGACACCGGCGCTCGGCCAGACGGCTTTGAAGTCGGGCCAGAGCACGGCGTTGTCAAGGTTGCCGAGGCTGGGCAGCGCGTGCATCCGTACCCAATAGAGCGCACCGAAGAAGGCGCTGAAGAACATGACTTCCGAGAAGATGAACCAGCTCATGCTCCAGCGGAAGGACACGTCGACGCGCCGGTTGTAGAGGCCGCTTTCGCTTTCCGAGATCGCCAGGCGAAACCACTGCTGCAGCACGAACGCCCAGACCACGAAGCCGGTCAGCACTACCCAGGCACCCCATTCGACGCCGTTGACCCACTGGCTGGCACCGAAGATGACGAGCAACAGGCCGAACGCCGCCGATGCCGGATGCCGGGACGGCGCCGGAACGAAGTAATAGGGCGCTGCGCCCGGCTGCGTCACTGCCGACATGGCGGTTTCTCCTGCGATTTCGAAAAGGTGGAATGCATCCGGCTGATAGGGCAACCTCCCAGCCGCACGCTTTGGCATTTGCCTCGGCAACGGCCCGGTGATCTCATGCGGCGACGCCGCTCGCGATGACCCAGTTGACCAGGACGATGAGCACGGCGACGAAGAGCGCCGCAGCGACGACGCCGACGATGACGATGTGCAAGGGATTCAGCTCGCTCGCGTCGCGCTCGAGGTCGCGCCCCTTGCGGACGCCAAAGAACGACCAGCAGACAGCGCCCACCGTGCGTGACAGCGAGCCCTTGCGACGCGCTGCGTTCCCGATGTGACCGCCCTCGAGATCGTTCATGACAACCGCTCGACAGGGAAGCGGCTCGATGCGACCGGTTCGGATGGCACTTTGGCGCCAACCTCGAAGAAGGTGTACGAGAGGGTGATCGTCTTCACGTCTTTGGGCAGCTTCGCGTCGACGACGAAAACGACCGGCCAGCGCTTCGACTCGCCCGCCTGCAATACCTGCTGATTAAAGCAGAAGCACTCCAGCTTCGTGAAATGGGACATCGCGACGCTCGGCGCGTAGCTGGGAATCGCCTGCAACACCATCGCCCGGTTCTGGCGATTGCGAAACGAATACGTGACCGTCGTGACCTGCCCGGGATGGACGTCGATCGACGACTGCTCGGGTTTGAAATCCCACGGGCCGCGCGCGTTGGCATCGAACTCGACCGTGATGGTGCGGCTCGCGTCGACCTGGCTGTTGCGTGCGGCGACCGTGCCGGCCGCACCCAGCGACTCGGAGAGCGCGATCACGTTCAGCCCGAGGGCGCTGCAGACAGCGCGATAGATCGGCACCAGGCTGTAGCCGAAGCCGAACATCAGCAGGACGACGATGAGCAGTTTGCCCACCATCCTGCGATTGCCGGCGAAAAGGACGCGTGCGCGCCCGGCGGAAGGACTGATCACGATACGGACTCGAGGTGCCCCGTCAGATTCCGAACAGCGCGCTCTTGACGATGAAGCCGAAGAAGAAAATGAGCGCGATCGACGCGAGGATGAGCCCGAGCCGCAGGTTGGCCTTGCGTTGCCGGTCGTCCATGGTCATCGCTCAGGCCGGAACGCCGGTGCCCGAGGTATCGATGGAATCCGGCGGTCCGTAGCCGAGGATCTTCGTGCCGGCGGCATTCAGCCTCGGCGGCGTCTCGAAGGTGTGGAATGGCGCCGGCGACGGAATCTCCCATTCCAGGCCCTCGGCGCCTTCCCATGGCTGCTGCGGCGCTGGTGCGCCCTTGCCACGCATCATCGGGATGATGACGAAGAAGAGGAAATAGACCTGAGACAGGCCGAAGCCGAACGCGCCGATCGACGCAATCATGTTGAAGTCGGTGAACTGGATCGGATAGTCGGCATAGCGACGCGGCATTCCGGCCAGGCCAAGAAAATGCATCGGGAAGAAGGTGACGTTGAAGGTGATGAGCGAAGCCCAGAAGTGGATCTTGCCGCGCGTCTCGTTGTACATCACACCGGTCCACTTCGGACCCCAGTAGTAGACGCCGCCGAACATCGCGAACAGCGACCCGGCGACGAGCACGTAGTGGAAGTGGGCGACGACGTAGTAGGTATCGTGAAGCTGGATGTCGATCGGCACGATCGCCAGGATGAGCCCGGTGAAGCCGCCCATCGTGAAGACGAAGATGAAGCCGACCGCCCAGAGCATCGGCGTCTCGAACGTCATCGAGCCGCGCCACATGGTGGCGACCCAGTTGAAGATCTTCACGCCCGTGGGCACCGCGATCAGCATGGTCGCGTACATGAAGAAGAGCTGGCCGGTCACAGGCATGCCCTGGGTGAACATGTGGTGCGCCCAGACGAGGAACGAGAGGATCGCGATCGACGCCGTGGCGTAGACCATCGAGGTGTAGCCGAACAGTCGCTTTCTCGCGAACGCCGGGATGATCGCGCTGATGATCCCGAACGCCGGCAGGATCATGATGTAGACCTCGGGATGGCCGAAGAACCAGAAGATGTGCTGGTACATCACCGGGTCGCCGCCGCCGGCGGGGTTGAAGAAGCTGGTGCCGAAATGGCGGTCGGTCAGCGTCATCGTGATCGCGCCGGCGAGCACCGGCATCACGGCGATCAGCAGGAAGGCGGTGATCAGCCAGGTCCAGCAGAAAAGCGGCATCTTCATCAAGGTCATGCCGGGCGCGCGCATGTTGAGGATGGTGACGATGATGTTGATCGAGCCCATGATCGAGCTCGCACCGGCGACGTGCAGCGCGAAGATGGCGGTGTCCATCGACGGGCCCATCTGAAGCGTCAGCGGCGCGTAGAGCGTCCAGCCGGTGGCCGGGGCGCCGCCGGGCAGCAGGAACGTGCTCAGGAACATGATCGCCACCGGAATGAGCAGCCAGAAGCTCAGGTTGTTCATCCGCGCGAAGGCCATGTCGGGCGCGCCGATCTGCAGCGGGATCATCCAGTTCGCGAAGCCGACGAAGGCCGGCATGATCGCGCCGAAGACCATGATCAGGCCGTGCATCGTCGTCAGCTGGTTGAAGAGCTGCGGATTGACGAACTGCAGGCCGGGCTCGAACAGCTCGGCCCGGATGATCATGGCGAGCGTGCCGCCGATCATGAACATGGTGAAGGCGAAGACCAGGTACATCGTGCCGATGTCCTTGTGGTTCGTCGCGTAGACCCAGCGCCGCCAGCCGCGCGGCGCGCCGTGATGCTCGTCGTGAGCATGGTCGTGGTCGTGTCCGGCGGGTGCGACGCCGCCGTGAAGTCCGCCGTCGGGTCCGATTACTGCGCTCATTGCGATGTGTTCCTGTGCGTGACGGCGGGCGCTACTTGCGCGCGGCCGCGACTTCGGTCGGCTGCACCAGCTGGCCGGTGGCATTCGACCAGTGGTTCTTCGAGAAGGTGATGACCGAGGCGATCTCGGTGTCGCTCAGCTGCTTCCACGATGGCATGGCGTTGCGGCCGGCGAGAACGACGTGGATCTGCTTGGTCTTGTCGGCGTCGAGCACCACCGGCGAGCCGTCGAGCGGGAAGACGCCATTGCCGCCCTTGCCGTTGGGCTGGTGGCAGACCTGGCAATTGGCGGTGTAGACGTGCTCTCCGCGCGCTTCGAGAGCGGCCAGGTCCCAGACCTTGTTCGGGTCGTCGGCCAGCGCCGCCATCGCCTTCTTCTTGCCGTCGACCCACTGGGTGTAGTCGGCCTGCGAGACGACCTTCACCTGGATCGGCATGTACGAGTGCTCCTTGCCGCAGAGCTGCGAGCACTGGCCGTAGTAGGTGCCGGCCTTGGCGGCGCGAAACCAAGTGTCGCGCACGAAGCCGGGAACCGCGGTTTCCTGGACGCCGAGCGCAGGCACGTAGAACGCGTGGATGACATCGTCGGCCGTCGTGATGATGCGCACCTTCTTGTCGACTGGCACGACGAGCGGATTGTCGACCTTGAGCAGGTAGTCGTCGCCCTGGGGTTTGCCGGAGTCGGACATTTCGCGCTGCGCCGGATCTATCGTCGAGACGAAGCCGATGCCTTCGCCCTCGCCCTTCAGGTAGTCGTAGCCCCACTTCCACTGACTGCCGGTGACCTTGACGGTGAGATCGGCCGAGCTCGTGTCCTTCATGGCAACGATGGTCTTCGTTGCGGGCAGCGCCATCAGGATGACGATGACGAAAGGAACAACCGTCCAGGCGATCTCGACGGTGGTGCTCTCGTGGAAGTTGGCGGCCCGCGCGCCGCGCGACTTGCGGTGCATGACGATCGAATAGAACATCACGCCGAACACCGCCAGAAAGATCACCAGGCAGATGATCAGCATGAAGTTGTGCAACCACAACTGCTCGACGGCGATCGCCGTCACCGGAGGATCCAGGTTGAACTGATTGACGGCCGGGCCACCCTCCAGGTTGCCCGCTGCGAAAGCTGGCAGCGCGAGCAGCGCACCCCAGGACAGGGCAAGCCGCCCCGCCGCATGCCCAAAGGATCGCATCGTCATCATCTGTGTGACCACGTCAATTGTCGGATTCAGTTCGAGCTGCGCCACCACAGCGCAGGCATCACGCAATTCGCCGGCCCAGGCGCGGCACACTCGCCGCGGGTCTTCGATACCCTCGACAAAACCGAAGGATTTTAGCGTACGCGCTCAGCGCGGCGCGGCGGGCCGGCGCACCAGGGCCCGCATCTCGTCCAGCGAGACGGTCACCGGCTCGCCAGCGCGCGCCCGCGGCGCCACCTTGAAGCCGTGGCCGTAGGCCACTTCGACGCTCATGGCGATTCGGCCGTCGGCGCCGGCGCGCGCACCGAGCTCGGTCAGAAGCCGACGCCGCCATGCCGGCGTGCGCAGGCCCGGGAATCGCTCCGGCGCGGCGTTGCCGCCGAGCTGGCGCAATTCCAGCAGCAGCGCCTCGGCGCTCGGCCAGGACAGGGTCAGCGTTTCCTGGTCCATCACCGGCTCGGCGAAACCGGCGGCGACGAGCATGTCGCCAAGGTCGTGCATGTCGACGTATCCGGGCGTCGGCGCCGACCAGCCGACGGCGGCGTAGAGGTCGCGCAACTCGCGCAGGCTGCCGGGGCCGAGACACGACAGCACGACGAGGCCGTCGACGTCGAGCAAACGGTGCCATCGCGCGAACAAGGCAGGCGGATCGACGCTGCCATGCAGCACCATGTTGGCCCAGATCAGCTGGGCCTGGCCGATCGCCGCATCGTCTTCGTCGGCCGCATGGGCCTCGGAAGATGCCGCGCCGAATTGCCACCAGGGCGTGCTACGCCGGCGGGCGCTTCGCTCCAGCCAGCGCGCGTCGGCTTCGACGGTGACGATCTTTGCCTTCGGGTAGCGCTCGCGCAGCACCGCTTCGCCGCCGCCGAGCCCGGCCCACCAGTCGAGGATTCGCGCCGGCTGCGCTCGCATCGGCGCCAGCCGCTCGCCGAGCCGGCGCGCGATCTCGCGGTGCAGCCAAGGCGGCTCGGGGGCAAGGACCAAACGGCGCAATGCCGCCTCGACCGCCGCGGCATCGAGGCGGCGCCCGCTCGCGCCATCGTCGTTGGCCATGGCGGGCAAGTATATTGAGGCGATGCTTTCGACGCCGCCGCCGGCCGCATGGCGCCGCCTTTCATCGTCCATCTCGCGATCGCGCTGGCCGAGCCTGTGCGCCGTCTGTCACGCCTGGGGAGCCGGACGCGTCTGCGCCGAATGCACCGCACGCTTCGCCGTCGTGGTGCCTCGCTGTCGACGCTGCGCCTTGCCAGTACCGGCCACCGCCGCGGTGTGCGGTGCCTGCATCGCGGCGCCGCCTGATTTCGACGCCGCGCTGGCCCGCGTCGACTATGGCTTCCCGTGGGATCGCCTGATCGCCGCTTTCAAGTTCCATGGCGCGCTCGACCTCGCTCCCGTGTTCGCACGGGCCATCGTTGAAGCGCAGCACGACGCCCCGAACGAACCGTTGCCGTTGCCGTTGCTGATCGTGCCGGTACCGCAGAGCGAGGTGCGGTTGCGCGAGCGCGGCTACAACCAGGCCTGGGAGCTGGCCCGGCGGGTTGCGCGACGCGTCGAAGGACGCGCCGAGGCGCGCCTGCTTCTGCGCATCCGCGACACGCTGCACCAGCTTGCGTTGCTACCCGACGAGCGCGAAGGCAACGTGCGTGGCGCGTTCGCCGTCGAGCCGCGGCGCATTGCCGAGCTGCGCGGTCGCGCAGTCGCCGTCGTCGACGACGTGATGACGACGGGCAGTACCGTCGCCGAAATCGCACGCGTGCTGAAGCATGCCGGCGCCGCGCGGGTCGAGGCCTGGGTCGTGGCCCGCACGCCGCGGCCCGAAGACCAATAGGCCGCCATGTTTCACATCGTCCTGGTCGAGCCGGAGATCCCGCCGAACACCGGCAACATCATTCGACTCGCCGCCAACACGGGGACGCAACTGCATCTCGTCGAGCCGCTCGGCTTTTCGATGGAAGACCGGCTGCTGCGTCGCGCCGGGCTGGACTATCACGAGCTTGCCGAAGTCCGCAGGCATCTCTCGTGGTCCGCGTTCGTTGCCGCGATGCAGCCCGACCCGGCTCGCCTGTTCGCTTTCACGACGCGCGGACAGGCTCCCTTTGCAGACGTTTCCTGGCGAGCAGGCGACTGGCTCGTGTTCGGCTCGGAGACCGCCGGACTGCCGGACCCGATCCGCAAATCGATTCCGCCTTCGCAGCAGGTGCGCCTGCCGATGCGGCCCGGTCAGCGCAGTCTCAATCTCAGCAACGCCGTGGCCGTCGCGGTGTTCGAGGCCTGGCGCCAGAACGGCTACGCGAACGGCACGTAGTGTGCTGTCCCGCCGGTCTGAGACAGCACACTGGGGCTCTCAGAGGCCTTCGGCACGAGCGTCGCGGCGCAACAGTTGCTCGAGTGCCTGATCCGGCGCCAGGCGCCCGTCGAGGACCTGAACGACGGCCTCGACGATCGGCATCTCGAGGCCCCGCGCATGGGCCCGCTGCAGGATCATCGGCGCACTGGTGACGCCTTCGGCGACATGACCGAGCTCGGCGACGATGCGTGCCAGCGGTTGCCCTTCGGCCAGGCGCAACCCGACCCTCCGGTTGCGCGAGAGGTCACCCGTTGTCGTCAGCACGAGGTCGCCCAGCCCCGACAAGCCCATGAAGGTCTGCGCCTCGGCGCCGAGCGCAACGCCCAGGCGCGTCATTTCGGCGAGGCCGCGTGTGATGAGGGCGGCCCGCGCGTTGAGGCCGAGTTGCATGCCGTCGGCGATGCCGGTGGCAATGGCCAGCACGTTCTTGACCGCGCCGCCGACCTCGACGCCGATCGGATCTGACGACGTGTAGATGCGCAGATGGGCACCGTGAAAGACGGTGACCGCGGCCTCGCGCAAAGTGGCGTCGTCGCTCGCCGCGACCAGCGCCGTGGGTTGGCCGCGTGCGACCTCGATGGCAAAGCTCGGCCCCGAGAGAACGCCGATGCGCGCCGTCGGCGCCGCGAGTCGCGCCACTTCGTGCCCGAGCCAGCCGGTGCCCTCCTGAAAGCCTTTGCACAGCCAGAACAGGCCGACATCGCTTTCGCCACCGGCGCGCCGCAGCATCTCCTCCAGGCCGGCCATCGGCGTGGCGATGACGACCAGGCCACCACGCGCGTGTCGCAGCGCGGCATTGAAATCGCTCGTGATATGCAGCGCCGGCGGCAGCGCGATGTCGGGCAGGTACGTGGCGTTGCGACGCAGCGAACGCATCTGCGCGGCCTGATCGCTGTTGCGCGCCCAGAGTCGCGTCGGCTGGACGGCCGAGGCGTGAACGGCAAGCGCGGTGCCCCAGGCGCCCGCGCCGAGCACCGTGAGGTTCATGGGTCCCAGGGCCTGACAGGCCCTAGTTGAGCGTCCCGGTCACGCCCGAGCCGTTGGTCACGGCGGCGGCTTGCGCTTGTGCCTGCGCCAGCTGCGCTTTGTACATCGCCTGGAAGTTGACCTCCGTCAGCACCACCGGCGGAAAGCCGGCACGGGTGCAGACGTCGGAGACGACGGCTCGCAGATACGGGTAGACGATGTTGGGACAGGCGATGCCCAAGATCTGGCGCATCTGTTCATCGGCGATGTTGCGAATCTCGAAGATGCCGCCTTGCTTGGCTTCGACGAGAAAGAGTGTCTTGTCGTTGATCTTCGTCGTCACGGTCGCGGTGACGGTGACCTCGTACATCCCGTCGCCGATCGTTTCGGCACCGAGCGTGAGATTGATCTCGACCTGCGGCGAGCCCTGCTCCAGCAGCACCTGCGGCGAGTTCGGTTGCTCGAGCGAAAGATCCTTCAGATACATCCGCTGGATCTGGAACAGGGGCGTCTTGGGGGTGTCGTCGGCCATGGGAGCTCTCGAAGAAAAGGGCAGCGCCGCCACAGCGGCGACGCAAAAGGCAGGCAGGTTTGCCGGGCGGCGATTATCGCGTGCCGGCGAGCAGTGGCTCGAGGCCGCCGGCGCGGTCGAGCGCGACCAGGTCGTCGCAGCCGCCGATATGGGTCTCGCCGATGAAAATCTGCGGCACGGTCCAGCGCTGCGTCAGACGAATCATGGCATCGCGCTCGGCGGGCCGCTCGTCGATGCGAATCTCGTCGATCATCTCGACGCCGCGCTGGCGCAGCAACGCCTTCGCCCGCAGGCAATAGGGGCAAGTCGCTGTGCTGTACATGCGGACGGACTGCATCAGGCCGTTTTCTCGACCGGCAGATTGGCAGCGCGCCAGGCCGTAAGGCCGCCGGCGAGAGCCTGCGCGTTTTCGAAGCCGAGCTTCTTCAGCGTTGCCACCGCTCGATTGGCGCGCGAGCCGGTCGGACAGACGACGACCACGGGAAGCGACTTGTTTTTCGGCAGGTCGCGCGAGGCCTCGAGGCTGGCCAGGGGCACGCTGCGGGCCCCCACCGGATGCGCGGCGGCGTATTCGGCGGGCTCGCTGACGTCGATCATCACCGCCCGTTCGCGGTTGATGAGACGCACGGCGTCGCTGGCCGTTACCTGCGAACCGCCGCCGACGCCGGTCAGCATCGGCCAGACGAGCAGGCCGCCCGAGACGAGCGCCATCGCGAACAGGTACCAATTCTGGATGACGAAATTCAAGGTCGTCGAAGTGCCGAAGCACCCGCCCTGGGAAAACGCGAATTATAGAATTCGCGCCTTCGCTGCGTTGCCCAAGGTCATCGATGCACAAGCTCGTCCTCGTTCGCCACGGCGAATCGACCTGGAACCTCGAGAACCGGTTCACCGGCTGGACCGACGTCGATCTCACCGCAAAGGGTGTCGAACAGGCCCGGGCCGCCGGCCGCCTGCTGCGCGAAAACGGCTACGAGTTCGATCACGCCTGGACGTCGGTGCTGAAGCGAGCGACCTGGACTCTCTGGTACGCGCTCGACGCCATGGACCGGACCTGGCTGCCCGTCAGCAACGACTGGCGGCTGAACGAACGGCATTACGGCGCCCTGCAAGGTCTCGACAAAGCGGAGACGGCGCGCAAGTACGGCGATGCGCAAGTGCTGGCGTGGCGACGCAGCTATGACGTGCAACCGCCGGCACTTGCTGCCGACGATCCGCGCAGCGAACGCGCCGATCCGAGATACCGCGCCTTGCAGCCCGGCGAAGTTCCCCTGACCGAATGCCTCAAGGACACGGTGGCCCGCGTCCTGCCGTTCTGGCACGGCACGCTCGCGCCGGCCATCCGCGCGGGCCAGAGGCTGCTCGTATCGGCGCATGGCAACAGCATGCGCGCGCTCGTGAAATACCTCGATGGCGTCGCCGATGCCGACATCGTCGGGCTGAACATTCCGAACGGCATTCCGCTCGTCTACGAGCTCGGCGACGACCTGAAGCCAATCCGCAGCTACTACCTCGGCGACGCCGAAGCGGCGGCGCAAGCGGCCGCCGCGGTGGCGCGTCAGGCGTCGGGAAGCTGAACGCCGAGGGCGGCAGCGATATCGGCGCGCAGCCGTACCGCCAGCTGGCGCCGCTCGAAGCCGGCTGGATCCCGCGACGGCAAGAAAGCCAGGTGGGCGACGATCCCTTGGCCGCAGGCCGTTCGCCAGATGCTCTCCGCAAGCGTCGTGGCGCCGACGAATTCGACGGCGCCGCTGACCGCGTGGGTCACGTCTGAAAACCGCAGCGCCAGCGGCTGCACGGGGGTTGCGGTGGCGATGGCTGCCTGCAGAAGATTGGCGTGAAAGGGCAGCAGGTTGTGGCCGGTCGAGGTCGTCCCCTCGGGAAAGATCGCCACCGTCTGGCCCGCTCGCAAGGCGTCGGCCATGACATGGATGACGCGCAATGCATCGCGCTTTCGCTCGCGCTCTAGATAGAGCGTGCCGCCCGCGTCGATGAGCCGCGCCAGCAACGGCCACGATTTGACATCGGCCTTGGCGACGAAGCGCGCCTCGGGGACGACGGCGTGGATCACCATGATGTCGAGCCATGAGATGTGATTGGCGACGAGCAGGAGCGGGCCAGGCGCCGGCACGCCATCGACGCGAAGCTGGATGCCCATGGTGTCGAGCATCTTTGCCGACCACCCGCGAATCCGCGCCTGGCGCTCGACAGGCGGCAGCTGCGGAAAGCGGAAAAGCACGATGCCGAGCCCGTGCAAGCCATGGCCGACGCTTCGGAGCAGACGCGCGACGGCGCGAAAACGGCGCATCGGCACGGCGCGGCGTGGCTCAGCGAGGCGCGTCTGTGGCGGGGTCTTCAAACGCGATCCGACCGGCGACCAGCGTCCAGCGAACGCGGCCGGGCAAGTCGTGACCGGCGAACGGCGTGTGTCGGCTGCGGCTGCAAAGCCCGGCCGGCTTCACGGTCCACGACGCGTCGGCGTCGAAGATGCAGAGATCCGCGGCGGCACCCACGGCCAGGCCGCTCGGTGCCGCGACGCTACCCAGGCTTGAGCGAAGCAGTGCCGCGGCAGGGCGACTCGTCACCGCGGCCAGCGTCGAGCCCAGGCCGAGGCGCATCGACTCGCCCCACTTCAAGGCCAGGCCGAGCAGCAGCTCGAGCCCGGTGGCACCGGGCTCGGCTTCGGCGAAAGGCAACTGCTTCGCGTCTTCGGTGACCGGCGTGTGATCGCTGACAAGCGCATCGATGGTGCCGTCGGCCAGCGCGGCGCGAATGGCGTCGCGGTCGCGCTGCTGGCGCAACGGCGGCACCAGGCGCGTGGCGGCGTCGAAATAGCCCATGTCGACGTCGATCAGATGAAGCTGGTGGATGCTCGCATCGCAACTCACCGGCAAGCCCTCGGCCTTGGCCTGGCGCACCAGCTCGACGCCGGCACCGCTGCTCAGGCGCGACAGATGAACACGGGCTCCGGTATCGCGAACCAGCTCGAAGATCGTCGCCAGCGCAATCGTCTCTGCGATTACCGGCACGCCCGACAGGCCCATGCGCGTCGCCAGCGGACCCTTGGCGGCGACGCCCAGGCCGAGCCAGGCGTCGTTCGGACGCAGCCAGACCGTGAAGCCGAAGGTGGCCGCATATTGGAGCGCCCGGTGCAGCACGAGTGTGTCTCGAATGGCGACGTCGGCCTGGCCGAAACCGATGCAGCCGGCTTCGGTGAGTTCGGCCATCTCGGTGATCGCCTCGCCGGCCAGGCCCCGCGTCAACGCACCGAGCGGGAAGACACGCGCCAGGTCGAGGCTGCGGGCCCTGAATTTGAGCATCTCGACCAGCCCCGGCTCGTCGAGCACCGGGTCGGTGTCGGGCGGGCAGACGACGCTGGTGACGCCGCCGGCCACTGCCGCGGCAAGCTCGGACTCGAGCATGCCTTCGTGCTCGTGGCCCGGTTCGCCGAGACGCGCGCACAAGTCGACCAGGCCGGGCGCAACCACCACACCGGCCGCGTCGATGGTTCGATCG